>NZ_JCAPET010000024.1:0-76244 GCF_059735245.1 Gorillibacterium sp. sgz306347 | reverse complement strand
TATCTGTCTTGCACTAGAGGGTGTCCACTTTTTATACTAGCTGCACAGCGACACTTATTTTCGATGGTATCCCATTCCGAGCGCGAAATAATTCCCTACACGCACTTAATTCCGACTAAACAAGCGATATCCGAAGAAAAGCAGAGAAATAATTGCTTTCTTGCACCAATTCGGTCGAGGATAGTCGAATATGATGAGATTAGTTGCTTTTTTGCACTTCCTGTCCGCGCTGCAAGCGCGAAACCCTCCGGTTATTGGGAAATTCGCGCCCGCTGCCCCCTTTTGCACAAAAAATGGCTGCCGTGACTTTCTCGACAGCCTGGGGCGCGCTGACTTCTCCGCGCGCCTTCCGTATTTGCGAGGCTCGCCCGCGCCGTTTCCCCAGCCTGCGGCATCCCGCCAAGCCTCGGCTGCGGCCTTGCTTTTACCTGCCTCCCTGCGCAAATCCCCCGACCCCGCCGACTTACTTCGCCGGGACCCCAACCTTCGCGACGGCGGCAGCCGGCTGCTTGCGGCTGATCGCCGCCCGCATGCAGGCCAGTCCGGTCAGGCCGGTCAGCAGGAAAAAGACCGCCATGGCCGACGAAGGCAGCACCGCGCCGAGGCTGACGCCCAGCGCGCCGATCGCCTTGCCGCCCTGAAAAAGCAGGCTGTTGACCGCCATATACGAGCTTCGCGCGTTCTGGTCGACCATGCCGGCCAGCAGCGTTTGGCGGATCGGGATATGCACCAGCTCGCCCATCGTCGCCACGAAGACGGCCGCCACAATGACGGCGAGCGAGTTGGTGAAGCCGAGGATGCTGTAGCCCACCGTGTAGAGTACGACGCCGGCGTACATGATCGCGGGGTTTTCACGGAACCGTTTGACCAGCTTGATTAGCAGCATGGCGCAGCAGACAACCGTCAGCGTGTTTTCCAGCTCGATCAGGCTGATGGCGCGGATGCCGGTCATTTGAACCGAAAACCAGTCTCCGAACGACAGCTCGCGGGCGACAAACTCATGCCCGAGGCGAACGCCGATGTAATTGCCGGTATGATGCTCAAGCGAAAAGATCAGCAGCCCGCCCAGGCTGAACAGCAGAAACCGCCGGTCCGTGAGCACCAGCCGATAAGTCTGGGCCATGCCCCGCAGCAGGCCGATTTTTTCGCCGGCTTTGTTTTTCGCACCGGTGGCCGAGAAGGGAGCGGGACGGTAGTTGTCTTTAATGAGGAAAGCCGTCATCAGAAACGTAAGGACGCTGACCGCCGTCATGGCCAAAAAAAGCTCAAACCGGTGCGTAGCGAACAGCAAGCCGCCGATCAGCGAGCCGATGGCGATGGACAAGTTGTTGCACCAGTAGCCGATGCTGTACATGAAGCTGCGGGTTTCCTCGGTGCTGACGTCGATCAGCATCGCCTCGGAGGCCGGGTTCATGATGCCGCCGCAGGCATTTTGGATTACGAGCATGGCGTATGTCAGCCAAGCCGAATCCAGGTAAGGCGAATTGGCCAGCGCCATGACGGCCAGCGCCGCCACCTGCACCGATTGCGCCGCCACCAGGACAACCTTCCGCCCTTTCCGGTCGGCCAGATAACCGCCCCAGAAATTGCCGAGCATCTGTACGGGAACCGTGGCGAGCAAAAGCGCGCCCGCCAGTCCCTGCCCGAGCTTCTGGGCCAGGTACAGCGCCATGAACGGGAAAATCATCGTCGAGACCCCGCGGGTCAGGAACGAGGTGATGATGCGGACCCGAATGTTCGGATGCAGCTTGAAGAACATGCTTTTCACTCCCCCTGTCTGTACTTATAATTGTAGGCAAGAAAAGGAGAACAAAAAGGGCAGACCTTTTATGGTTATTTCCCCTTTTTGAAACCAAGCGAAAGGAGCGGTCCGCATGGACAGCAGAGAGCCTTATCTCCACCTTGCCTTCTCCCTGAAGGAGCAAGCGGCGGACGAGAAAAGCATTCCCGTGACGATGGACCGGCTGGCGGGGCTGCTGTACTGCACCAAACGGAATGTGCGGTTGGTGCTGCGCAAGCTGGAAGAGGAAGGGCTGATCGGCTGGGAAGGCGGCCGGGGGCGGGGAAACGTGTCCCGGCTGACGTTCCGGCAGGACCCGGAGAAGGTAGCCGTTGATTATTTGAGCGAGCTGCTGGAAAAGGAAAAGACAAAGGAGGCGATCGGCTTTGTACGCGGAGCGGCGCTTCCCGAAGGGCTGCGCGGCCGGCTCCGCGCGCAGCTGGATCAAGGCTTCGGCTTCCAGGTGGAGGAATCAGACAACCGGAGGCTCGATGTGCTGCGGATTCCCCGCGACCGGATGTTTTCCACGCTTGATCCGGTGCGCGTGGTGACCACGACGGAGGCGTTTTTGCTCGGCCAGATCTGCAGCCGGCTGGTCTCTTATGACCGGATCGAGAAGGTTTTCCGGCCGGAGCTGGCGCTGGCGTGGGAGACAAGCAAAGACGGGCTGGTCTGGACCTTTTACCTGCGCAAGGGCGTCCGCTTCCATCACGGGCGGGTGCTGACCGCGCGGGACGTGGCGCATACGGTGCAGCGCACCGCCGCCGCGGATTCGCCCGCCTGCTGGCAGTGCGAGGACATCGCTAAGGTGGAGGCGGAGGGAGAGCGGATCGTAACGTTCCGCCTCCGCCGGGCGAACGCCTTCCTGCTTAACATTCTGGCGGGGGTGGCCATGTCGATCCTGCCTTGGGACGTCGAGTTTTCCGCGCGGAGCATGATCGGCACCGGCCCTTTCCGCATGACGGAGCATAACGAAGGGGTGCTGATCCTGACGGCGTTCGACGATTACTACCGGGAACGGGCGTTTTTGGACCGGGTGGAAATGTGGCTTGTGCCCGGGCAAGAAGGCGCCTACGAGCGGCGCTATCTGCTCTCGGGCGGCAAAGGCTCGTCCGCGCTCAAAGTGCCCGGAACGGATGAAAAGGGACACGAGCCGGCCGGAGGGCGTTACCTGCTGTTCAATTTCCGCAAGCCCGGCGTGCATACGCATCCTGCGTTTCGTAAGGCCATGCGCCTGATCTACGACCGGGCCTCGCTTCTCCGCGCGCTGGGCGGAACCCGCTGCCAGGCCGCGGACAGCTTTTATCCGGCCGTCAGCGCCGGGCAGGTTTTCCCGGAGGCCGCGCTTGCCGACGCCGTTCCGCTTCTGCGGGAAAGCGGCTATGCCGGGGAAACGCTCCTGCTTTACGCTTTCGCAAAATCCGAGTCGGCCGAGGACGCCCGCTGGCTGGCGGACCGCTGCAGTGATGCGGGCGTGCGCGTAGACGTGAAGCTGTTTCCGGTGGAGGAGGCGGACGAGGTCGCGTCCTACCGGGAAGCGGATATGCTGGCGATGGAAGAGGTGCTGGAGGACGACACGGATTTCGGCTTCGCCCGGCTGTTCCGGGACCCGGCCTCCTTCGTTTACCGTTTGTTCGACGACAGGCAGCGGCAAAGGGTGGAGCGGGAGCTTTCCCGCTTTCTCGCAGCGCCCGCCGGAGAAGAGCGGGAAGCGGTCATCCGCCGGGTCGAGGCCCTTCTCCGCGAGGAAAAATGGCTGCTGTACGGCTATCACGTCAAAAAAAGATCGCGGGTCCCCGTCGAGCTCCAGGGCTTGTCCGTGGAGGCGTTCGGCTGGTTTGACCTGTCGAAGCTGTGGATCAAGCCGCAGCGGGACCGGGCGGAGGTGTGAACCGGAGTCCAAACGGGTGATCCGTCGAAAGGGCGCTTTTGATCCGGTCCTTTTTCAATCCCTTTTTCGGAAGTCGCTTGGCGGCAAAAAGGGTAAAGCTATGTGTGCAGGCATAGCGGAAAGGGAGGAATCGGCATGAGCGAACAGATGGCGCGGCACTGGTGGAAGGAAGCGGTGGTGTACCAGATTTACCCGCGCAGCTTTTTTGACAGCAACGGAGACGGCATCGGCGATTTGCCCGGTATCATTTCCAAACTGGATTACCTGAAGGACCTAGGCGTGGACGTGCTTTGGCTCTGTCCCGTTTACCGTTCCCCGAACGACGACAACGGCTACGACATCAGCGATTACCGAGCGATTGCGGGCGAGTACGGCACGATGGAGGACTGGGAGCGGCTGCTGGAGGAAGCGCATGCCCGCGGCATGAAGCTGATTATGGACCTGGTGGTGAACCACAGCTCGGACGAGCATCCCTGGTTCATCGAATCGCGTCGGTCGAAGGACAATCCCTACCGGGACTATTACATTTGGCGTCCGGGCAAAAACGGGGGGGAGCCGAACAATTGGGAATCTTTTTTCGAGGGATCGGTGTGGGAATATGATGAGCAGACGGACGAGTATTACCTGCATCTTTTTTCACGCAAGCAGCCGGATTTGAACTGGGAGAACCCGCAGGTGCGCCGGGAAGTGTACGACATGATGACCTGGTGGCTGGACAAGGGCATCGACGGCTTCCGCATGGACGTCATCAACTGCATTTCCAAAACAAAAGACTTGCCCAGCATCGAACCGGACGACGGAACGCTCCGAAACGGCGAGGTTTATTTTATGCACGGCCCGCGCGTGCACGAGTATCTTCAGGAGATGAACCGGGAGGTGCTGTCCCGCTACGACATCATGACGGTCGGGGAAACCGCAGGTGTGACGCCGGACCTCGCCAAGCTGTACGCCGGGGAAGACCGGAACGAGCTGAACATGGTGTTTCAGTTTGAGCTAATGGGAGTGGACGCCGGGCCGGGCGGAAAATGGAACACGGTCCCCTGGACGCTCGGCCAGATCAAGGAGATCATGAGCAAATGGCAGACCGAGCTGCACGGCGAAGCCTGGAACAGCTTGTACCTGAACAACCACGACCAGCCTCGCATGGTGTCGCGTTTCGGCGACGACGGGCGCTTCCGCAAGGAGTCGGCCAAGCTGCTCGGCACGTTCCTTCATACGCTGCAGGGCACGCCGTACCTTTACCAGGGGGAAGAAATCGGGATGACGAACGTCCGCTTCGAAACCCTGGCGGAATACCGGGATGTGGAGTCGCTCAACATGGCCCGCAAAATGCTGGCATCCGGCACCGAAGAGAAAAAGCTGATGGAAGCGATCTACGCCAAGGGCCGGGACAACGCGCGGACGCCGATGCAATGGAACGCGGACGAGCAGGCGGGGTTCACGACGGGCACGCCGTGGATCGCCGTGAATCCGAATTACAAGGAGATCAACGTGGAGGAAGCGCTGGCGGACCCGGATTCCATCTACCATTATTACCGGAAGCTGATCGCGCTCCGCAAAAAACACGAGGAAATCGTCTACGGCGATTATCGGCTGCTGCTGGCGGACCACCCGCAAATCTACGCCTTCCTCCGGACGCTGAACGAGAAGCGGCTGCTCGTAATCCTGAACTGGTCGGACCAGCCGGCCATTTACCGTCACCCCGGCGATGCGGAAAACCGCGGCTACGAGCTTTTGCTCTGCAACTGGAAAACGGAAAGCTGCGGCGATCTGACCTGGCTCGAGCTGCGCCCGTATGAGGCGCGTGTGTACCGGCTGAGCTAGGGCCCGCGTGTACTGGCCGAGCTAGAGGAGCGCGCGTGTACTGGAGGAGCTAGAGCAGCGCGTTTGCTGGATGAGCTATAGTGGTGGGCGTATGCAAGAGGAGCTAGAGTAATAGGCGTATGCTGGAGGAGCTAGATTGGCAGGCGTATGCTAGATGCGCTAGAGTGGTGGGCGTTTGCTGGATGCGCTAGAGTGGCGCGTTTGCTGGATGTCCTGGAATGGCCCGCGTATGCCACCTTAGCTTAGAGTAGGGCGCGTATGTCGCTTGATTTAGAGCAGCGGCGAGGGTGAGGAAGCGGACGAAGCCATAAAGCGGCTCTTTCCGGTCTCTACCCGGGCCGACCCTAGTGCACCAATAATCTGCTTGCCAATCCGGTTCATGGCGTGTATCCGAGTCCCTCGGCCGACCGATGCGGCAGCAATACCGCCGGGCGTGCGGTCCCCGGCGTGAAGCCGAGAAGCCCCAGCGGACCGCTGGGGCAGCAATACCGCCGGGCCGGCGACTTCCGGCTTGATAGCGTTAAGCCCCCGGCTAACTGCAGGGGCAGCAATACCGCCGGGCTGGCGACTTCCGGCTTGATAGCGTGAAGCCCCCGGCTAACTGCAGGGGCAGCAATACCGCCGGGCTGGCGACTTCCGGCTTGAGAGCGAAAAGCCGGGCTGTGCTGATGCGCCTCTTATCGCACAGCCGCAAACTTCCAAGTGCAAGCGCGAAGTCTCCGGCGACCGATGCGGCGGCAATAATACCGCTGACCGCGCAGATCCCCGCCTATATAGAGAAACCCGCGTGAAACCGTCATTTTGCCGTTCATATTGCTGGATGGTTCTTTTTCATGTTCTTCAACTACTAATGCATCCATCTTCCAGAGAAGCGAATGTTCGCAATGCCGGACTTTCTGTTATCTCTTGCAGGTGGATTTTTATTTGCACACGCGGTCCTGGCTGCTTTTACGGCTTGCGGCGTTCCTTTTCCTCCTCGCCCGGCACTATTGCTGCAATTGTGCAGGTTTATGAATCGCAGGGGGCGCTGTAAAAATAAAATGATGCGATTGTGCAGGATTTTTTGTATCAATCGGGCGTTTTCGCTTGTTGGAGCCCCAGATTAATGCATATTTGCAGCAATGCCTTCTTTCCTCGCCTTTTATGAGAAAGAATCCTGCACAATTGCAGCAATCAGTTCCTAGCCCTGTTACTTCTTAAGCTGCTCCACAGTTCCCCATGTCCGTAACGGCTCTCTATCGCGGAGAGGGATGCGCCGAACCGCACATATACCGGGACGGAACTACCTGCCGCCGGCGCCGGAGAAAGCGTCAGCTGCGACGAAGAGATAATAGGCCAGCCCGGTCTGCTGCTCTTCAAGCATCCGGCGGTGAAACTCATCGCCGAGAAAGAACCGCGTCTGTGCGGCCAAATCGGCCGCGGTTGACGGCAGGTCGCTCCTCTCCAGAAATGCCAGGTGCCGCTCAATCCGTGCGGTTACCTGGTTGTCCGTATGGCTGATGCCGGTTCGCAGCGCTTCCGCCATGGCTTGCAGAAATCCGGCTGCTTCCGAAGCCGCATCGTTCAGTTTCGCAACGTCCTTTTCTCCCGAGGCGAGCAAATCCACCCCGTAAGACTCCGCCAAATGCTCGTTTTGCTCCCGAAGCGCCTCGTTCCATTGGGCCTCCGTTTGAAAACCCCGAAACAGCTCCTTTTCGTTCATCGGGTTTCCATCCTCCTTGTTGGCTTTTGTTTTGCGCAGCGTTTCAATGATGGTCTCCAGCCGCTGTTTGCGCTGAACAAGCAGTTCTTCCTGCCGCGAAAGAATCGCCGCGGTTTCCGGATTGCCTGTCAGAAGCCGGGCGATTTCCTCCAGCGGAAAATCCAGCTCCCGGTACGCCATGATCTGCTGCAGGCGTTCCAGTTCTTCCGCCCCGTAGAGCCGGTATCCGGCGTCACTGATCCGGCGCGGCGCAAGCAGGCCGATTTTGTGGTAATAGTGAAGCGTTTTGACGGTAACGCCGGACAGGGCGGCGACTTCTTTGACGGTATGCAGCATGCGGCCAACTCCTTTCAAATGAAAGTGTAAGGGCTCCTCCAAGAGGAGAGTCAAGAGGCTTGGTTTACTTATTTTAGCGGTGGCAGGAAAGAGAAGGACAGGGCAGGAGGCGTCATCGGGAACAGCGGATTTTGTCCTTTTTCGGGTAAGAAATGCGCCTTTTGTCGACCATATCAAAAATAATGAGAAATGTCACAAAGTATTGTGAAATCTGACACAAAATCGCCGCATATACTGTGATCCGCCACACATCAATTGTGATATAAATCATAATGTGATAATTCTTCTAAACCAACAAACCAAAGAAATTCTAGAAAAGGGGACTGGGTATGGATCCGGTAATGCTTTCGCGGCTGCAGTTCGCGATTACCACGATTTATCATTTTTTCTTTGTGCCGCTATCCATCGGTCTGGCCTTGTTCGTGGCGATCGTCGAAACGATGTACGTCCGGACGGGCAAAGAAGAGTACAAACGGTTAGCAAAATTTTGGGGCAAACTGTTTTTAATCAACTTCGCGGTCGGAGTGGTCACGGGGATTTTGCAGGAATTCCAGTTCGGCATGAACTGGTCCGCGTATTCCCGCTTCGTCGGCGACGTGTTCGGCGCGCCGCTTGCGGTTGAAGCGCTGCTCGCCTTTTTCCTGGAATCGACGTTCATCGGCCTGTGGATTTTCGGCTGGGACCGGTTGTCCAAAAAGCTGCATGCCATGTGCATTTGGCTGGTGTTTATCGGCACCGTGTTCTCGGCGTTCTGGATTCTGCTCGCCAACTCGTTCATGCAGCGGCCTGTCGGGTTTGAAATCAACAACGGGCGCGCCGAGATGAATGATTTCCTTGCGCTGATCACGAACGGCCAGCTGCTGGTCGAATTCCCGCATACGATTTTCGGCGCTTTCCTGACGGGCGCGGCTTTTATCGCCGGCGTCAGCGCCTGGAAGGTGTTCAAGAAGCAAGAGAAAGAGCTGTTCAAGCCGATGCTGCTGATCTCCTCGGTCGTCGGGCTGATCGCCTTCTTCGGCATCGCTTTTTCGGGTCACGCCCAGGCGCAATACCTGGTTAAAACCCAGCCGATGAAAATGGCCGCCGCCGAAGCCCAATGGGGCAAGAGCGGAGACCCGGCGCCCTGGTCGGTATTTGCGAAGATCGACACGGTGAACCAAAAGAACGATTTTGACATTCAAATTCCCGGTCTGCTCAGCTTCCTTTCCTACAGCAAGTTTTCCGGAGAGGTAAAGGGCATGCTCGAGCTGAATGAAGAATACCAGCAAAAATACGGCCCCGGCGACTACATCCCGCCGGTGAAAACCACCTATTGGAGCTTCCGCATCATGATCGGGGCGGGCGTCGTCAGCTTCCTGCTGATGGCCGGCGTGCTGTACCTGGCGTGGCGCAAGCGGATGGATTCGGCGAAGCCGTGGTTTATGCGCGCGCTGGTCTGGGGGATTCCGATGCCGTTTATCGCCAATACGGCGGGCTGGATCATGACGGAGGTCGGCCGCCAGCCGTGGACCGTGTTCGGCCTGTTCAAGACCGAGCAAAGCGTTTCGCCTTCGGTGACGGGCGGGCAGGTCCTTTTCTCGATCATCTCGTTTTCGCTCATTTACACCATGCTCGCGATCGTCATGACCTACCTGTTCGTGAAAGTAATTAAAAAAGGGACGCTGGAGCAAGACACGAAACCGAAGGTGTCCGCCGATCCGTTTGGCAAAGGGGGTCCTAACGATGTCTCTTAACGAACTTTGGTTCATTCTCGTTGCGGTTCTTTTCGTCGGCTTCTTCTTCCTTGAAGGCTTCGACTTCGGGGTCGGCATGTCGACCAAGCTGCTGGCCCGCACGGACGGGGAACGGCGCGTTCTGATCAACTCCATCGGCCCGTTCTGGGACGCCAACGAAGTTTGGCTGATCACCGCCGGCGGCGCGATGTTCGCCGCTTTTCCCAACTGGTACGCGACTTTGTTCAGCGGCTATTATACCCCGCTGGTCGTCGTGCTGCTGGCCCTCATCGCCCGCGGCGTCGCATTCGAATTCCGCGGCAAAGGCGACAGCGAAGCCTGGAAAAAAACTTGGGATTGGGCCGTTTTCCTCGGCAGCCTGCTGCCCCCGCTTCTGTTCGGCGTTGTTTTCGCCGGCCTGATGAAGGGTCTTCCAATCGGGGAAGACATGGAGATGCGCGCCGGAATTTTCGATATGGTCAACGGGTATACTCTGCTCGGAGGCGTTACGGTTTTGATGCTTTGCCTGGTGCACGGCCTTGTGTTTACTACGCTCCGCACGAGCGGGGAATTGCAGGACCGGGCCCGCTCGCTGGCGCGGAAGCTGCTGATTCCGCTCGCCGTTCTGGTCGTTGCTTTCGCTATTCTGACGTACACCATGACCGATATGTTTGAACAACGCGGCCTCGCGCTTATCCTGATGGCCGCCGCGGGCGCGGTGGCGTTCCTCTTGGCCGGCTATTTCATGAAGCTCAAGAAAGACGGCTGGGCGTTCGGCATGACGGGGCTTGTCATTGCGCTCGGGTTTTCGGGCGTATTCGTGGGGATGTTCCCCCGCGTCATGATCAGCTCGATCAGCGAAGCGTTCAGTCTGACGATTCACAATGCCGCCTCGGGCCATTACTCGCTGAGGGTGATGACGATCGTGGCGCTCACTTTGCTTCCTTTTGTGCTCGGGTATCAGGCGTGGAGCTATTTCGTGTTCCACAAACGGGTGCATGAGAAGCAGCATCTGGAGTACTGATGGGAAAAGGACTCTTAAAATTCAAAGGCATCCGCCCGGTGATGGCGGTTCTGACGGGGCTTACGCTCCTTCAGGCCGCCGCCATCATCCTTCAAGCCAAGTGGCTGGCGGAGCTGCTTTCGTCGCTTTTTGCCGGCGAACCGATGCGGGAACAGTATGGCGTCAGCCTGCTGTTCCTTCTGGCGTTCATTGTCCGCCAAGTGCTCTCGCTCCTGCAGCAGAAAATCGCGTACCGGTTCGCCGAAAAGACGGCCTCCGGGCTGCGCGCCCGGCTGCTGGAGCGGCTGTTTCAGCTTGGCCCCCGGTTTGCCCGCGAGAAAGGAACGGGCAGCCTCGTCACCCTTGCGCTGGAGGGCGTGACGCAGTTCCGCACATACCTAGAGCTGTTTTTGCCCCGGATGATCTCGATGGGCGTCGTGCCGGGCTTGATCCTGCTGTATGTTTACTACCGGGACGCGTCCTCGGGCGTAATCCTCACGATAACCCTGCCGATCATGATCGTGTTTCTGGCTTTGGTCGGCCTGGCGGCGCGGGCGCAAACCAATAAGCAGCTGGCGACGTACCGGGTGCTGTCGAACCATTTTGTGGACTCGCTGCGCGGGCTGGAAACGCTCAAGGTGCTCGGCCGCAGCCGCGAGCACAGCAAAAGCATCCGCCGGGTCAGCGACCGCTACCGGTCGGCTACGATGAAGACGCTGCGCGTCGCGTTTCTCTCGTCGTTCGCCCTCGACTTTTTCACGATGCTGTCCATCGCGCTAGTTGCGGTGGGCCTCGGCCTGCGGCTGATCGAGGAAGAAATGACGCTGGTCACCGGGCTGACGGTCCTGATCCTGGCGCCGGAATATTTCCTCCCGGTGCGGATGGTCGGGAACGATTATCACGCGACCCAAAACGGGAAGCAGGCCGGGGAGACGATCCAGGCGGTGCTGGACGCGCAGGACCCGGCGGAGGCAGGCCGGGAAGACGCGAACGGAGGGGAAACGCCGCAGGCAAAGTCGCCTGAAGCGGTGTTCGGCGCGTCTGGCCTAACGGCCGATCCCGCCGCAAAGCGGCTGGGCGATCCGGCGGCAGACGCGTCTGGCCCAACGGCCGATTCCATCGCAAAGCGGGTAGGCGATCCGGCTGCCGTGCTGGAGATTGAAGGGCTGACGGTACGTTACGAGGCGGAAGGAGTCGCATCTCTGAACGGCGTCACGTTTAAGACGCGGGGCGGCCGCAAAATCGGCGTCATCGGCGAAAGCGGAGCCGGCAAATCGACGCTGATCGAAGCGCTCGGCGGTTTTTTGCCGGCACAGAGCGGACGCGTTCTGGTAGACGGAGCGCCGGCGGATTTGGCGTCGGACGGCTGGAGAAGCCAGATCACCTATATTCCGCAGCAGCCGTACCTGTTCCAATGCTCGCTCGCCGACAACATCCGGTTTTACCATCCGGAAGCGAGCCGTGAGGAAGTGCTGGCCGCGGCGGAAGCGGCGGGCCTTGCGGACGTGATCCGCAGCCTGCCGAACGGGCTCGACGAGCCGCTTGGCGGAGGAGGCCGTTCTTTAAGCGGCGGACAGGAGCAGCGCGTGGCGCTCGCCCGCGCTTTCTTGAGCCGGCGTCCGGTGATGCTGCTGGACGAGCCGACCGCGCACCTGGACATTGAAACGGAATATGAGCTCAAAGAAACGATGCTGCCGCTTTTTGAAGGCAGGCTTGTCTTTCTCGCCACGCACCGCCTTCACTGGATGCCCGACATGGACCTGATCCTGGTGATACATGACGGCAAAGTGGCGGAAGCGGGGACGCACGAAGAGCTGCTGGCGGCCACAGGCGTCTACTACGGGCTGGTTGCAGCGGATGAAGAGGAGGGGATGGAATGAAACGAAACGGCTGGCTGGCCCCTTATCTGCGTGCGCACGCCGCGAGCTTTACGGCGATTGTGCTGCTCAGCGCGCTGACGCTGCTTTCGGCGGGCATGCTGATGTTTACGTCCGGCTTTCTCATTTCCAAGTCTTCGATCCCGCCTGAAAACATCTTGCTGGTGTACGTCCCGATCGTCGGGGTGCGCACGTTCGGCCTCGCCCGTTCGGTGCTGCATTATGTGGAGCGGCTGATCGGCCACAACGCGGTGCTGAAGGTGCTGTCGCAAATGCGCGTCCGCCTGTACCGCGTGCTGGAGCCGCAGGCTCTGTTCGTCCGGTCCCGGTTTGCGACCGGCGATCTGCTCGGCGTGTTGGCGGAAGACATCGAGCAGCTTCAAAATGTTTACCTGCGGACGATTTTTCCCGCCGCGGTTTCCGTGCTTCTTTACGCCGCGGTGGTCGGCGTGATCGGAGCTTTTGACCCGATGTTCGGGCTGCTGACCGCGGTTTACCTGCTGATCCTGCTTGTGCTGCTGCCGTACTTGTCCCTTCGGATTACCAAGGCCGCCCAAGTACGGATGCGGACCGAGCGCGGGGCGCTGTACGGCAAGCTGACGGACGCGGTGCTCGGCATCGGCGATTGGGTAATCAGCGGCCGCTCGGCCGCGTTTGTCGCCGGTTACGAAGAGGACGAGCGCAAGGTGGCGGCCCTCGACCGCCGGCTGCGCAGCTTCGCGCATTGGCGAACGTTCGCCGCGCAGCTTACGTCGGGCGTGGCCGTTATCCTGATCGCCGTCTGGGCGAGCGGCCAATACGATGCGGGCCGCATCCCGGCGACGATGATCGCGGCCTGTGTCCTAGCGATCATTCCGCTGATGGACGCGTTCCTCCCGGTTTCGGAGGCGGTGGAGAAAATCCCGCCTTACCGGGAGTCGCTGTTCCGGCTGGAGGACATCGAAGCGCGGTCCGGCTCGTTCGTGCCTGTTTCGGAGGCTGAGGGGAAGGGGAGAGACGGAGCGGAAGTTGGCGCTGATGGCTCGGCGCGGTCCGGCTCGTTCGTGCCTGTTTCGGAGGCTGAGGGGAAGGGGAGAGATGGAGCGGAAGTTGGCGCTGATGGCTCGGCGCGGTCCGGCTCGTTCGTGCCTGTTTCGGAGGCTGAGGGGAAGGAGAGAGACGGAGCGGAAGCCGGCGCCAGGGCGGCGATTTTGGCGCGGGGAGCCGGCAATGCCGGGCTGCCGAAGGAAACGGCCGATTCTGCCCGCGTCTTCGGTGATACGCCGCTGTCGCAGAAAGCGGCGGATGCGGCAAGCGCCGGGGATAACCCGGCGCCGTCCTCCGCGCGCAGCCATGCAGCCCAGGCGCATATCCGGCTCGAGCATGCGGGCTATCGCTACGAGGGAGACGGGGAGGCTGCGGCGGTCAGAACCGCCGGGGCAGCTCCGGCTGCCGCGCTTGCGGACATCTCGCTCGACATCCCGCAGGGGCGCAGGATTGCCGTGCTTGGCCGCAGCGGAGCGGGCAAATCCACGCTCCTCAAGCTGATCCAGGGCGCGCTTGCACCGGTCTCCGGAACCGTCCGGTTGAACGGCCGGGACGCGGTCTCCTGGGGCGAAAAGATTCCGGCGTATATCTCTGTGCTGAACCAAAGCCCGCATTTGTTCGACACGACACTGGCGAACAACATCCGGCTGGGCAACCCCGACGCGGAAGACGCCGAGGTCGCCGAAGCGGCGCGCAAGGCGCAGCTTGGAGCGCTCGTCGACAGCCTCCCGGAGGGGCTGGACACGCCGATGCGCGAAGCCGGTCAGCGGTTCTCCGGCGGGGAGCGGCAGCGCGTCGCGCTTGCGCGAATTTTGCTGCAGGACGCACCTGTCGTCATTCTTGACGAGCCGACGGTCGGTCTGGACCCGCGTACGGAACGCGAGCTCCTCGCCACCTTCGAAACCGCCCTCGCGGGCAAAACGCTGATCTGGGTCACCCATCACCTGGTCGGCGTGGAGCGGATGGACGAAGTGATCTTTATGGAAGCGGGACGGATCGTTATGCGTGGCACCCACGCCGAACTGATGGCCAACTTCCCGCGGTACCGGAACCTGTACCGGCTGGACCGGCCGACCATTAGCCGGACAATGGAGCGGCATCCCGCCGGATAACAGCGGTACTCTGCCGAATAACAGCCGGCGTGACGAACAAAAGCGGATCCGGGAAGGCCTCAGGCTTTCTCCGATCCGCTTTTTTATTCGCAACGTTCATCCATTGGCGAAAAAGCCTCCGCATGCATGTTTTGAGGTGAGAGGAAGGGTTGCACCAGAGGGTGGATTCGTTTGGATCACACTGACGTCCCGGCAAAATGAGATGAATTAGGGATACCATACTTGGTTTAATTTGTTTTCGATGACCGCCATTCTGCTTGCAGGGGCATTAACCTCAAGCGGTTGGCCCAAAGCTTTCTCGATTTGTCTGATGTCATACGCAACTTTGATCGTAAAACAAACTCCGAAGCTTGATTATTAGTCGAGCGCAGTGGCCTTTGTGGCTAACGGTTGCCACAGCGCTTATTTGGGTCAAAATGGCTCTTTAATAAATCTAACGGTTGCCACAGCGCTTATTACGGGGGAAACGAGCCGAAAGCAAGCAAAAAAGCAAAAATAGCCGCTGTGGCAACCGTTAGAAATCGCAACCCCTCTTTTTTGGGCAAATAAGCGCTGTGGCAACCGTTACAGCGGCCGTTGAGCAAATCGGAAGCGTTGGCGATCGGACTTTAATCGTCTTCTGGTCACTATTGCATAAGGTCCCTAAGTCGCCGCGCCCCGCCGCGCGCCCCGCCCGTCGTGCGTTCCGCGTGTCGCGCTTCGCCCGCTGCGCACTCCGCCGCCGCGCGCCCCGCCCGTCGTGCGTTCCGCGTGTCGCGCTTCGCCCGCTGCGCACTCCGCCGCCGCGCGCCTCGCCCGTCGTGCGTTCCGCGTGTCGCGCTTCGCCCGCTGCGCACTCCGCCGCCGTGCGCCTCGCCCGTCGTGCGTTCCGCGTGTCGCGCTTCGCCCGCTGCGCACTCCGCCGCCGCGCTTCTTGCTCGCCTCGTTATCACGCCACTCGGCCCGCAAGCCGTCTCTTTTTCTGCGAAAAAGGGCGGTGCGGGCCGTTTTTCGCCTCCGCCATGCGGCCAAGCCGGAAAACCTTGTCCAATCCTGCCGGCGGAGGTTGAAGCGGGCCCGGAAAAATTATAAAATTTCGTTAGGGGCTTTGGTTCCAACAAGAGGACCGCGTCCATCTTTCCGGCAGCCGTTTGGACCGGCTTGTTTTGCCGCAAGGCGAAGAAGCAGGGCGCGGACGGCGCTGCAGAAGGACGACAACCGTAGGTCGGGGAAGGAAGATGGCTTCATGAGGAACACGAAAGTAATGGTTGTCGATGATTCGGCTTTTATGCGTAAAATCATTTCCCAAATGATCGAGGAAGACCCCGAATTGGCTGTCGTGGGGACGGCGCGTAACGGTCTGGACGCCCTGGAGAAAATCGAAGGGCTGAAGCCCGATGTCGTCACGATGGACGTGGAGATGCCGGGCATGAACGGTCTGGACGCCGTGGAAGCCATCATGGCGAAATATCCGGTGCCGATCATTATGGTCAGCTCGCTTACGACGGAGCGCGCCAATACCACGATCGAAGCTTTGCGACGCGGAGCGGCCGACTTTATCGCCAAACCGTCCAACGGTTCATTTAACGATATCCGCACAGTAAATAGAGAACTGATCGCCAAGGTGAAAGCGCTTGGAGGCACGGACAAAGCGATCTTCGCCAAAGCGGCGGAGCAGCGGCCGGCACCTGAGCCGCGACGGCCGGCGGCGCCTGCGGGAGAGAAGGAAGCCCGGGCAAAGGACCCGGCATCTCCGGAGGGGAAAGAACTGCGGGCGAAGAACGCGGCGCTTTCAGAGGAGAAAGAATCCTGGGCGAAGAACCCGGCACCCGTGGAGGGAAAGGAACTGCGGGCAAAGAACGCGGCGCCCCTGGAGGAGATAGAGCTCCGGGCCAAGGCCGCGCCTTCTCAGGGAGAGAAGGAGTCCCGGGGCAAAGCCGCGACTTCCGCAGGAGAGAAGGAGCCCCGGGGCAAAGCTCCGTCTTCCGTGCAGCCGCTTGCGCAGACACCGGCGTCTTCTCCGGTTCAACCGTCCATTCCGAAAAACGAGGCGCCCTTTGCCGGTTACGCCGCTGCCATGCCGCGCCCGGAAATGAAAACGGTCTCGGGTACGCCCTCGACTTCCGTCGGCGCGTCGGCATTCCGCGACCTGGTGGCCATCGGAACATCGACAGGCGGTCCGAAGGCGCTCGACGTCGTCCTGCGGATGATTCCGGAAAATTTCAGCGCCCCGATCCTGATCGTTCAGCACATGCCGCCCAAGTTTACGCAGTCGCTGGCCAACCGGCTGGATCAATTTTGCCGGATTCGGGTCAAAGAGGCCGAGCAGGGCGAAATAGTCAAGGCGGGCACGGCCTATATCGCGCCCGGCGGTTACCATATGACGGCGGATTATTCGGGCGGCGCGCTGCGCGTGGTGCTCACCTTGGACGAACCGGTGAACGGCCATCGGCCTTCAGTCGATACGCTTTTTGCTTCGGTTTCGCAGCTGGGCCAGTTCCGTCGGCATTATGTCATCCTGACCGGAATGGGCGGGGATGGCGCAAAGGCGATGGCGGCCGCGAAACAGTCGGGGGCCGCCGCCACGACGATCGCCGAAGCGAAAGAAACCTGCATTGTCTACGGCATGCCGAGGGTAGCGGTGGAGATGAACTGCGTCGATCACGTGCTGCCGCTGCACCGGGTGGCCGACCAGATCGTTCAGTCCGTTCATTCCTGACGCAACCTCGTCCGGCGGCCTGACGCATAAACCGCTTCAAAAACAAGCACACTAAGCTCAGACCCCGTGAAACGGATTCGTTCCAGCGAATCCGTTTTTTCGTTGGCTGAGATAGTTGCGTAGACAATAGTTTAGTAGTAAAATAAATGAATTCCAAACCATTACACGTTGATTTTGTTCCGAAGGAGATCCCACATGAAATCCGATTCGATATCACTGCCTAAATCCGGTCCTTCCGCTTCTTCGCCGCAGGATGCCGCCGCTGCCGGTTCGGGGAGCGGAGAGCGTACACAGAAAGGGGCGAGCCGTTGGCTCGTGCTTGCCAACGTATCAATGGGCTCTTTTATGGCGACGCTCGATTCAAGCATCGCCAACGTCGCGCTTCCGACCATTTCGGAGGACCTGAACGCTCCCGTTCATGCGGTCCAATGGGTGTTGACCGCCTATTTGCTCACCATCTGCGCTTTGCTGCCCATAATGGGCAAGATTGCCGACCGGATCGGACGAAGCCGCGTGTTCAACAGCGGGTTTCTTTTGTTTGCGGCCGGCTCGGCGCTATGCGCTCTGTCCTCTACGCTTCCTTTATTGATTGTGTCCCGCACCCTCCAGGCTGCCGGGGCTTCTTGTCTGATGGCCAACAACCAGGGAATCGTGTCGGAAACGTTTCCGAGCCGGGAACGCGGGCGCGCCCTCGGCATCATCGGCTCCGTGGTTTCGCTTGGTGCTTTGACGGGACCGGGCATCGGCGGCCTGCTTGTCGGGTACTGGCACTGGCCATCGATTTTCTGGATCAACGTGCCTATCGGCATCATCGGGTTTACGGCCGGCCTCTTCCTGCTGCCCAAAGACAAACCCGCCGAAGGCCGGCAGCCGTTTGATTTTGCCGGCTCGGTGATGTTTGTCGTCGGAATTGCCGCTCTTCTTTACTGCGTTTCCAATGGACAAGAATGGGGCTGGAGCTCTCCGGCTACGCTCCTGGGCATCGCCGGCTCTTTTGCGCTTCTCGTGGTGTTCTTTTTCTATGAACGGAAAACCGCTCATCCGATGCTCGACTTAAGCTTGTACCGCATTCACGATTTTGCGGTCGGCAGCGCGGCTGCGTTCCTTTCCTTTATGGCCCTGTTCTGCATGACGGTGCTGACGCCGTTCTACCTGCAAAACGTGCAGGGCTTCTTGCCGGAAAAGACCGGCCTGCTGGTCATGGTCTACCCGCTGTTTATGGCGGTGACGGCTCCGTTTTCCGGCTGGCTGTCGGACCGGATCGGGGCGCGTTTGCTCACCACGGCGGGCATGGCGGTCAACACCGCGGCGTTCGTGCTGCTTGCCAACGTAACGGCGCATGCGAGCCTGGCGGCGATCGTGCCGGTTTTCGCTTTGTTCGGCATCGGCGGGGGCTTGTTCCAATCCCCGAATAACGCCAGCATCATGAGCTCCGTGCCGCAAAACAAGCTGGGCGTGGCAGGCGGACTGAACGCTTTGGTCCGCAATGTCGGCATGGTGCTCGGCACGGCGATGGCGGTTTCGGTCTATACCGTCCGGCTCCAGCATGCCGGAGGAACAACGGGCGTCGGCGAGCCGGAGGCTGCTTTGGCCGGGCTGCATCTGGTGTTCTGGATCGCGGCCGGCATCGCGTTCCTCGGCGTGCTGGTGACCACACGACGCGGAAAAGGGCACGCGGACAAAGTCGCCTGAAGCGGGGAAGCGTCGCTTGATGAATTTCCAAAAAAACTGAATAAACGCAAAAAAACGCTGAAATAACACTGGAGAATATCGCCCAAATAAAACGTCCCATCCCGCACTGCTAGCGGAGATGGGACGTTTTTTAGGGAGGGGAGGCAACGACGCCGTATGGGCGGGCACCACGGTTCACGGATCACGGATCACAGGTTACGGATCACGGATCACAGGTTACGGATCACGGCACAGGTTACGGATCATGGATCACGGAACGCGGTTCACGGCTCATAGATCATGGATCTCCCCGCTTGCTTCCGCTGACTGGCTCTCCGAGGAATTAAACGCCGCAGGAGCAGTTCAGCACCGGCTTGCGGGCCGCCAGCGCTTCGTCGGGACGGCGGACCACGGTGGTATGCGGTGCGTTTTGCAGCAGCTCGGGGTTCGCCGCCGCTTCCTCCGCGATGCGGATCATCGCGTCGATAAAGCCGTCCAGCGTTTCTTTGCTTTCCGTTTCGGTCGGCTCGATCATGATGCATTCCTCGACGTTAAGCGGGAAGTAGATCGTCGGCGGGTGGTAGCCGAAATCGAGCAGCCGCTTTGCGACGTCCAGCGTGCGCACGCCGTAGGCCCCGAGCTTTTTGCCCGAAAGGACGAACTCGTGCTTGCAGATCGCATCGAACGGCGCTTCGTAGTAAGGAGCAAGCCGCTTGCGCAAATAGTTGGCGTTCAGCACGGCGCATTCGGAAACCCGGCGCAGGCCGTCCGGTCCGTATGAGCGGATGTAGGTATAGGCCCGGACCAGAATCCCGAAGTTGCCGTAAAACGCCTTGACCCGGCCGATCGATTCGGGGCGGTTGTAGTCGAAATAATACGTCCCGTCCTCCTTGCGTTCCACTATCGGCTTCGGAAGGAACGGGATCAGCTTGGCTTTGACGCCGACCGGACCGGAGCCGGGGCCGCCGCCGCCGTGGGGGGTGCTCATCGTTTTGTGCAGGTTCAGGTGCACCACGTCAAAGCCCATGTCGCCGGGGCGGGTGATGCCCATAATCGCGTTCGAGTTGGCCCCGTCGTAATAAAGCAGGCCGCCGGCTTCATGGACGATACGGGCGATCTCCCCGATCTCGGCTTCGAACAGCCCCAGCGTGTTCGGGTTGGTCAGCATCAGGGCGGCGGTGTCGGGACCGACGGCGGTCTTCAGTGCCTCCAGGTCGACCAGCCCGCGCTCGTTGGAGCGGATCGTCACCGTCTCGAAGCCGGCCACCGTCGCGCTCGCCGGATTGGTGCCGTGCGAGGAATCGGGCACGATCACCTTCGTGCGTCGCTCGCCGCGGCTTTCATGATAGGCGCGGATCAGCATCAGGCCGGTCCATTCGCCGTGCGCGCCGGCGGCGGGCTGGAGCGTGACCTTGTCCATGCCGGTGATTGCGGCCAGGTCGTTCTGGAGCCGGTGCATCAGCTCAAGCGCACCCTGGATCGACGATTCCGGCTGGTACGGATGGATTTTGGCAAACCCGGGGAAGCGGGCCGTGTCTTCGTTGATCTTCGGGTTGTATTTCATCGTACAGGAGCCGAGCGGGTAAAAGCCGTTGTCGATGCCGAAGTTGCGCCGCGAAAGGGCCGTGTAGTGGCGGATGACGTCCACCTCGTACACCTCGGGAAGAGCGGCGGGCTCGGAGCGGAGAAGACCGGCGGGAATCAAAGCGGCCGGGTCGGTCTCCGGCACGTCGCATTCCGGCAGGGAGTAGCCGATGCGTCCCGGCTGGCTGAGCTCAAAAATCAGCTTTTGCTCCTGCTCCGGCACTTCCGGCTTGGTTTGCCCGCTAACGGCCGTGGCGGGGACAGCGCTTTGCTGAGCGGAGACGGGGGCGGACGGAGCAGCCGCTTCGGGCTGACCGCTCGGGTTCGGGTTCACGTTCGTCATGCGAGTTCCTCCAATCGGGCGGCGAAAGCGCCAATCTCTTCTTTGGTCCGGCGTTCGGTCACGGCGACAAGCAAATGGTTTTTCAGCTCCGGGTAGTCCCGGCCGAGGTCGTAGCCGCCGATAAAGCCGTCCTGCAGCAGTTGTTCGTTGATCGCCGGGATATCGGCGGATTCGGGAAGCTTGACGACAAATTCGTTGAAAAAGGGAGCGGCAAAAGCGAGCGAGGCGCCCTTGATCCGGCCCAGCGTTTCGGCGGCGTAGTGCGCTTTGTTCAGGTTAAGCAGCGCGTTTTCCCGCATGCCCTGTTTGCCCATGACGGACATGTACACGGATGCGCAGAGAGCGAGCAGGGCTTGATTCGAGCAGATGTTCGAGGTCGCTTTTTCACGGCGGATGTGCTGCTCGCGGGCTTGCAGGGTCAGCACGAAGGTGCGCTTGCCGTCCCGGTCCACCGTCTGGCCGACGATCCGGCCGGGCATGCGCCGCTTCAGCGCGTCGCTGACGGCGAAAAAGCCGCAGGTCGGGCCGCCGAGGGAAGCGGGGATGCCGAGCGGCTGCGCGTCGCCGACGACGATGTCGGCTCCGAAGCGGCCCGGCGCTTCCAGCAGGCCGAGCGAAAGCGGATTGGCGCTCACGACAAGGAGCGCGCCTGCGGCATGGATGCCCGGCTCCAGCGCGGGCAGGTCCTCGACGCAGCCGAAGAAGTTCGGCGACTGGAGAATGACGGCCGCCGTGTCGCCGTCTAGCGCCGCGGCGAGGGCGTCGGGGTCGGTCACCCCGCCCGGGCAGGCGACCTCGACGACCTCGAGGCCAAGCCCCCGCGCCGAGGTGCGCAGGATTTCGCGCGCCTCCGGATGGACGGCGCGGGAAACCACAATGCGCTTGCGCCGTGTTGCGCCGCTCGCCAACGCGCCGGCTTCCGCCAGCGCCGTCGCGCCGTCATACATGCTCGCGTTGGCGGCCGCCATGCCGGTCAGCTCGCAGATGTAGGATTGGAATTCGAAGATGGCTTGCAGCTCGCCCTGGCTGATCTCCGGCTGATAGGGCGTATAAGCGGTATAGAATTCGGAGCGGGAAATGACGTGATTGATGACGACCGGGATGTGATGATCGTAAATCCCGGCCCCGAGAAAACTCGTGTAGCGGTCCGAATCGGCGTTGCGCCCGGCGAGCGCGTTCATGTGGCGCAAAAGGGCGTATTCGTCCAGCGCTTCGGAAACGGGCAATCGTCCTTCATAGCGGATCGACCGGGGAATGTCGGCAAACAGGTCGTCGACCGTGTCGACGCCGATCGCTTGCAGCATCTCCGCCTGGTCCTTTTCGGTCATCGGCAAATAGCGGTGCTTCACTTGGATTCTCTCCTCGCTCCTTTGAATTTGGGTGTTGATGTGTGATAATGCCTCTCAATTACCGGGCGGATGGGGTTCCTTTACCTGGCGATACCAGGCGATAACTGGCAATACCGTGATACCTGACGATACCTGGGAATACCGCGATACCTGACGATACCTGGGAATACCGCGATACCTGGCGATAACCGGCAATACCTGGAAATACCGTGATACCTGACGATACCTGGCGATACCCGGCGATTAAGCTTGTTTCGCTGCAAACGTGCTGCAACGTCCGGAGTGAACGTCCCGTTTGGACAAAGACGGCGGCAGTGCGAGTTGCTTCGGCTTCCTTTTTTTGACGTGACAGGGAATAAGCGTCCTTGACGGGGCAGGTTATAGGCGTCCTTATTTGTCGAGGCAGGGAATCGTCCCTTTGGATGGTCGAGAAATTGTTTCGTTCCTGTCCTTACTTGTTCCCCTCGGCCTCGGCGCAGCGGTATTTCCTGCAAAAATGCAGCAATTGCAGGCATAAAAGAAACGTTTATCCACCATTGCTGCGATTTTGCAGGATTTTTCTCGACAGGCGGATGGATAGGGGCAATAGAAGCGGACAATGCTGCACATTTGCAGCATTGTTCCCCCTTTTCCCCTTGTTGGGACGGAAAATGATGCACTTATGCATGATTGCTCTTCCCGTCAGTCTTGCGAACCGCTCGTAAATGAGGAAGGAGCGGCTGCCGATTGTCGCCGTTCGGAAGCGAAAGACCGCAGCCGTCGATTGCCGTCGTTCGGATGTGAATGACCGCAACCGCAGCATGGGGCGGCGCAAACCGCAGCAACCGGTATCCGAATCGGAGAAGAATCCGTTGGCGAGCGAACATCGCTCTTTATTGAGCCGCCCCCGCGCCCGGCTTCGGCCGCTTGTAGAATGGCGTCGGGACGACCTGAGCCTTCAGCTTTTTGCCCCGGATTTCCACCCAAACCTCCGTGCCGGGCTCCGCATAGGCGGATTCGATAAGCGCGAGGCCGAGGTCGCGTTTCAGCGACGGGGCTCGCGTGCCGGTCGTCACTTCGCCGATTTGGCGGTCGCCGGCATAAACCGGGTAGTGGCTGCGCGGGATGCCGCGGTCGACCATTTCGATGCCGACGAGGCGGCGGGGCCGGCCTTCTTCCGCCTGTCGCAGCAAGGCTTCGCGGCCGATAAAGTCGCCTTTGTCCAGCCGGACGAAGCGGTCCAGGCCGGCTTCGAGCGGCGAAATGTCCGCGGACAGCTCCTGGCCGTACAGCGACAGGCAGGCTTCAAAGCGCAGCGTATCGCGCGCGCCGAGCCCGACCGGCGTCAGGCCGTATTCTTCGCCCGCCGCGAGCAGGCCGCGCCATACGCCGGCCGCTTGCCCGGCCGGGACGTAGAGTTCGAAGCCGTCTTCGCCCGTATAGCCGGTGCGGGAGACTAACGCGTCCGTGCCGCACACGTTCGCCTGCGGCAGGAACGTGAAGGGCTTCAGCCCGCCGGCCGGCGCATCCGAGGCTTTGGCCAGGATGGCCGCCGCGTGCGGGCCTTGCAGGGCGATAAGCGCCGTTTCTTCGGAAACGTCGCGGATGTCTACGTCCCCGGTTTGATGGCTGCGCAGCCAGTCGAGGTCTTTTTCCAGATTCGCCGCGTTCAGCACGAGGAAGAACCGGTCGGGCGCCGCCCGGTAGATCAGCAGGTCGTCGACCGTTCCGCCGTCAGGGTAGCACATGAGGCTGTACTGCGCTTTTCCGTCGGCCAGCCGGGACACGTCGTTCACCGTGAGGCGCTGGAGGAAGCCTTCGGCGCCTGCGCCGGTGACCCAAACCTCGCCCATGTGGGAAACGTCGAACAGGCCGGCCCGCTGCCGGACGGCGTCATGCTCGGCCTGAATGCCGGTGAACTGCACCGGCAGCTCCCAGCCGCCGAAAGGCACGCAGCGCGCGTCAAAGCCTTCGGTGTAAAGCGGGTAGAGGGGCGTTCGTTTCAAATCGGTCAACCTCGTCACCTCTTTCGTGAAATGGGAAGCGGGCAGCAAAAAAGACAGGAAAAAAGAAACGGGCCCTTGCCGGGTTATCCGTGTCTTTTCCCCTGTCCTTTGTACCTGAGAGTTACCTTCCGCCGAGTCGCGCGACGGAAGTTTCCCCTTGGGTGACCCGCCAAAAGCGGGTTCTCTCCAGAGATGCGTCCGGCCATGGTCCTTTTGCCTGAGAGATTCACCCCGGGGGGCTTACTCCTTCGGCGCCGCCGCTTGCTGCCGGCAGTCTCTCCCATTGCGTTCATCCGCCGTATCTTCTTGTCATCTTCATGTATACGGGAATCGGGGCCAAATGTCAACAAAAGTGACGCAAATAAACCGCTCCTTTTCTTCGCCATTGACAACGAACCCGAGGTCCGGTACTTTAATTACGTATTCGCAACTCCTGCCAGCAATCCATTAGATAAAGCGAGGTTCGAGTGATGAGCGAGGTTAAAAGCAATTTGTTTTACAGCCAGGAGCACGAGTGGGCGGAACCGGCCGGAGCCAACCGGGTCCGCATCGGCATTACCGATTTTGCGCAAAGCCGGCTGGGCGACATCGTATTCGTGGAGCTTCCGGAAGTGGGAGCAAGCGTTGGCGCCGGAGACGGAATCGGCACGATCGAGTCGGTCAAAACGGTGTCGGACCTGTTTTCCCCCATCGCCGGAAAAGTCGTCAAAGTGAACGTCGCGCTGCTGGAAAAGCCCGAGCTGGTCAACGAGCTGCCCTACGGCGACGGCTGGATGGTCGAGCTGGAGACGGAAAACGGAGCGGAAGAAGCCCTCGCCGGCCTGCTTTCCCCGGAGAAGTATACGGAATTCATCGAAGAGGAGTAGTCCCGGGAAGCCTTGCGGCGGAGCGGCTAACTCCAGGCGTCGGGAGAACGGCAGCGGCCGTTTTCCGGGCGCTTTTTCACGTTTGGGCGGCGGGTGGGGATCCAGGGGATGCGGATGAGGTGCGGAAGACGACGCAGATGCGGAACGGGGGAGGCAGCCCTGACCTGGAGGGCGGACCTGCGAGTGTTGCCGAAGGTTATGAAAGGCGAAGTTGCCCCGGAAAGGTGGTTCTGCCGGTGCTGCAAAAGGCTGTGGAAGGTGAGGCAAACGGCGGACCGGGGGCAAGGGAGGCCTGGTAGGCGGACCTGTGGGTTATGCAAAAAAAGGGGGATCGCGGGCAGGGGGCAAAGGGAGCCTGGTAGGCGGACCGGCAGGTTATGCAAAAAGACGGTGGGAGGTGGGGCAAACGCAGATGGGCGAACAGTGCGGAAGGCATGGGCGCGCAAACAAATTGGTATCGAAAGCTCCCGCATTTGTCAAATAGGAAGTTTATGTTTTGACAAAACTAATAGCATTAGTTATTATGAAACTAACGACATTAGTTTTTAAAAGGGAAGGTGGATGCGGGTATGCGTCTGATTCGAAAAGGGACGTTCAGCCAGTTGACCTTTTTGCCAACACTTTTTCCGGTAAATTGCTATCTGGTTGAAGAAAAGGACGGGCTGACGCTGATCGATGCCGCACTCCCGTCCAGCGCGGCGGGGATTTTGGGGGCGGCCCGGGAGATCGGCAAGCCTGTCGTGCGGATTGTTCTCACGCATGCGCACGGGGACCACATCGGAGCACTCGATGAACTGAAGCAGGCGCTGCCCGATGCGGCCGTTTGCATTTCCCGCCGTGACGTCCGGCTGCTTGCGGGCGACCGCTCGCTGGAACCCGGTGAACCGGAGAGCCCGATTCGCGGTGGGGTGCCGAAGCCGGGCACCATAACGACCCGCCCGAATGTGCTGCTCGAAGACGGAGACCGCGTAGGTTCGCTGGTGGTGATTGCCGCGCCTGGCCACACGCCGGGCTCCATCGCGCTGCGGGATGAACGCAGCGGGGCGCTTTTCGCGGGGGATGCTTTTCAGCTGCGCGGCGGCGCGGCCGTAAGCGGCCAGGTGAAGCTGCGGTTTCCGTTCCCTGCGCTGGCGACCTGGAGCAAAGCAAGGGCGTTGGAAAGCGCACGACGGCTTGCCGCTCTTGAACCGGCCTGGCTGGCCGTGGGGCATGGCAATCTGCTGGAGCGGCCGGCCGCCGTTATGGAAAAGGCGGTCCGGAACGCCGAGCGCAAGCTGCACGGACAGCCGCCGGACAGACAAGCAATGGATTCGCACCGCTGATGGTACGAGTAAATTTGGGTTCGGCTCTAAGGGAACGGGGAGCACAAAAAGTACGAAAAGAGAAAAAGCACAACTAGTGCAACTAGCGGAACTAGCAGAACTAGCAACTTGCGGAACAGGCGGAACAAGCGGAACAGGCGGAACTAGCGGACTTGCGGAACAGGCGGAACAAGCAGAACTAGCGGAACAGGCGGAACAGGCGGAACAGGCGGAACAAGCAGAACTAGCGGAACTAGCGGAACTAGCGAGCTTGCGGAACCTGCGAACTTGCGGAACAGGCGGAACAGGCGGAACAAGCAGAACTAGCGGAACTAATGGAACTAGCGAGCTTGCGGAACCTGCGAACTTGCGGAACAGGCGGAACAGGCGGAACAGGCGGAACCTGCGAATTTGCGGAACAAGCGGAACCTGCGAACTTGCGGAACAGGCGGAACCTGCGAACTTGCGGAACAGGCGGAACCTGCGAACTTGCGGAACAGGCGGAACAAGCGGAACAGGCGGAACAGGCGTAACAAGCGGAACAAGCGGAACAGGCGGAACTGCGGGAACAAGCGGAACCTGCGAATTTGCGGAACAAGCGGAACCTGCGAACTTGCGGAACAGGCGGAACAAGCAGAACTAGCGGAACTAGCGAACTTGCGGAAAAACTAGCGGAACAAGCGGAACTAGTGGCCCTTCCAATATCGTAGGTTGGAAAGGAGGATTATGTTCGTCTGCACAAACGGGCGGTTATGACCCGAATCTCCAACTTTCCAGAAGGTCTCCCACTCGTATGAATGGACCGTAAGTGCATAAAAGCACCTATTTGTACCGAAAACCATCATTTTTTACCGAATAGATGCAATAAAGCATTTATTTCTTCTGAATTCTGCAGATTCCGCCCTTTTTTTAAGAAATAAGTGCGTCTAGGTTATTATTTCGCGAGGGGGACGGGAAAGGTTGGAAATTAAGTGCGGCTTTGCACCTATTCGCTTCCTCGTTCCATGGCCAGCATCCAGCTGATTGGTCCAACCTGTCCAACGGCCTCATCCCGCCGCTTGCTTGTCCAGCCAAGGGAATATTTGCAAAAAGAAAGGCACGATAAGCAAACTGGACCATCAAGAGAGAAAAACCTCCGTAAGGCGGGCACTAGCGCAGCAAGCACGGAGAATTAGGGGTCAGGCAAAGCAAGGAGCAACGAAACGAGCAAGGAGCAACGAAACGAGCAAGGAGCAACGAAACGAGCGAGGAGCGACGAAACGAGCGAGGAGCAACGAAACGGCAAGGAGCGACGCAACGAACGAGGAGCAACGAAACGAGCAAGGAGCGACGAAACGAGCGAGGAGCAACGAAACGAGCAAGGAGCGACGCAACGAACGAGGAGCGACGAAACGAGCAAGGAGCGACGAAACGAGCAAGGAGTAACGAAACGAGCAAGGAGCGACGCAACGAGCAAGGAGCAACGAAACGACCAAAGGAACAACGAATCGATCATGAAAGCAACTTAACGGACAAGGAGGGACGTGCATGTCTCCGCGCGCAGGATTGGATGCAACGATTATTTTGCAGGCGGCTGCCGAGCTTGCCGACGAAAACGGCCTTGACGCGGTCACGCTGTCGACGCTGGCCCAGAAGCTGAACGTCCGGCCGCCTTCGCTGTACAACCATGTGGAAGGCCTCCCAGCGCTTCGCCGGAAGCTGGCATTGTACGGGATGCGAAAGCTGAATGAGGCAATGGCCGCAGCAGTTGAGCTTGCGAAGGAGGTGGCCGCCAAAGGCGATGCGGGCTGCGATACGGATCAACGTACGCCGCATGCTGCCGCCGAGTCTGAAATGACCGACGCCGGGCATGTCAACGATGCAGCGGTGCCTATCGCCCCCGAACGAGCGTCTTTCGATGACGGGCTTGTTCCCGACCGGGCCAATAGCGAATCCTTGTATGCCCTAAAAGAAGCCGAGGACAAAACTTCCTATGCCACCGAACGCGCAAAGGATAAAACCGTCCATGCAGTAGCCGCTGCTTACGTCGATTTTGTCCGACGGCATCCCGGCATTTATGAGGCCACCATGCGGGCGGCCGATTGGCAGGATGCCGAAACGCAGGAAGCCGCGGCAAAATCCGTTGAGCTGGTCCGGCAGGTGCTGGCCGCCTACGGCTTGCAGGGTGATGAATCCGTGCATATGGTGCGCGGGCTGCGAAGCATGCTGCATGGCTTTGCCACTTTGCAGGCGGGGGGCGGCTTTAACCTGCCGCTTGATGCCGGAGTCACGCTGCACAAGCTGATAGAGACCTTTTTGGCCGGGCTGCGGGCACAAGCTGGTGGGCGTCCCCGGACGTAGGAAGAATGGGAGGATGCGCGTGTGAGATGTTTCTAATCAAGGCGGGAACGTCGGGAAAAAGCCGGGAAAAAGAAGTGGAGACTGTCATGATCGCTTTTATGAAATCAGGCAATTTGGTCGTGCGCTTCCTCTTGGAGCTGGGAGCCCTGACCGCGCTTGGCATATGGGGCTTCCAAACCGGCGACGGCCGGATCGGCCGCTTCGTGCTCGGCTTGGGCGGACCGCTCGTCCTGTCGGTTTTCTGGGCCGCGGTTCTGTCACCGAAGGCGCGATTCCGGCCGTCTATCCCGGCCGCCTTGTTATTGGAGTTTGTGGTTTTCGGGCTGGCGGCTTCGGCGCTTTTTGCCGCGGGATATCGCCGTTTGTTTGTCCTTTTCGCCGCTGTTTATCTGCTGCACCGCCTTTTGATGCTGGTCTGGAAACAATAGGGGCGTTCGCGAAAAAAATATATTTTGGACAGTAGTATGCGAAGCGCTTTCAGTGCTATCATTCGTTTTGTTTGTTTGAATGATGACCGAAAGAGCAGGTGACAGCATGACTTCCGCACGCGAATTTAACTTATTCCGGTTGACCTGGCCCATTTTTCTCGAGCTGGCGTTGTTTATGCTGCTTGGCATATCCGACACATTTATGCTGAGCGCGATTTCCGACAACGCGGTTGCGGGTGTGGGGGCGGCCAATCAGTATTTGCACATTGCCATTCTGATCCTGGAGGTTGTGGGCAACGGCGCTTCGATCGTGGTAGCGCAATACCTGGGCTCCCGCAAAGCGCTGGATGCGGCAAAAATCGCCGCTACCGCCATTACCCTGAATCTGATGGTCGGACTTGTGATGGGGACGGCGTTTTTGCTGTTTAACGGCCCGATGCTGCGCACGCTGAACCTGAGCGGCGATATATACGTTTATGCGCAGAGCTACCTGGCGATCGTCGGCGGGGGGCTTTTTATCCAGGCGATCATAAACTCACTGTCCGCGCTGATCCGCGTTCATGGCTTTACCAAAGAGTCGATGTATGTGTCGCTCGGGATGAATGTGTTTCACCTTTTTCTGAATTACGTGCTGATTTTCGGGAACTTCGGCTTCCCCCGTCTGGGCGTGGAAGGGGCGGCCATTTCGACCGTGGTGAGCCGGGGGCTGGCGCTTGTCGTCTTTTTCTGGATGCTGTACCGCGTCATGGAGATCAAGCCAAAGCTCGTTTATTACGTCCAATTGGCACGGGAGCGGATCGCCCAGATTCTGAAAATCGGGCTTCCGTCGGCTTTTGAGCAGATTATTTATCAGTCCTGCCAGATTGTTTTTCTGTACTATGTCACGTATCTCGGGGAATCCTCGCTGGCTGCACGCCAGTACGCCTCGAACATCTCGATGTTCATCTATCTGTTTGCGTTTGCCATCGGCATGGGAACGTCGATCATCGTCGGACGGCTGGTGGGCGCGAACCGGAGCGATGAGGCGTATCATCAGGTGTGGAAAAGTACCCGGTACGCCAGCGCGGCGACGCTGGTGATGATCGGGGTGGTTGTTTTGCTGCGGGAGCCTCTGGTGCGCGTCTTTACGGACGACCCGGAGGTTGTGGGACTGGCGACGCAGCTTCTCCTGCTGAGCTTTGTGCTGGAGACGGGGCGGACGGTGAACATCGTCCTGATCAACTCGCTCCGGGCGACCGGCGACGCAAAATACCCGGTCTGGATCGGCATGCTGTCGATGCTCGGCATGAGCGTGCCGCTCGGGTATTTGCTGGTGTTTGTGCTCGACATGGGCGTCGCGGGCGTCTGGCTTGCCATCGCGGCGGACGAGTGGACACGGGCCGTGATTATGTTTTTCCGCTGGAAGAGCCGGCGGTGGGAGCGGTACGCGCTTGTCGACCGCGATGCGGCGGAGGCGGCCGCTGTACCGGAGCTGGCGAGCGGTACGGCGGCGGGATGAGCGTGGGGGAGGCGAGCCGCTGTGCCGGAGCTGGCGAGCGGTACGGCGGCGGGATGAGCGTGGCGGGGGCGGCCGCTGTGCCGGAGCTGGCGAGCGGTCCGGCGGCGAGATGAGCGCGAAAGAAGAGGCAAGTGTAGACGCAGGTGCTAGTATAGTTAGTTTAAACAAGCGGATACGAAAGTTGCTCTCCGCCGAAATAGTGCCGGGAAAGTACCGGGAAAAATGCGGCAGGTGACCGGCGAAGGCTTCCGAAGTTTTTTAGAGTCCAGTTGATCATAAACAAATTGGCGGGAGCGGCTAACGGTTGCCAGAGAGCTTATTTGGGCAAAATCGGGTAGTCTCAGATTGTAACGGTTGCCACAGAGCTTATGATCGTGTTTTGCGCCTGTTTTAGTCCATTTTTCCTCAAATAGCCGCTGTGGCAACCGTTAGAATTGGAAAAGGGCGTTTTTAGCCCGAATAAGCTCCGTGGCAACCGTTAGAATTTTTTGGACGAATCCAACGGGTGTTTTTCGAAACAAGCTACCTGCGATCATGCAATAAGCATGCGTGAGAAGGTGCGGATCAACCAGAGCATTGTGGAACGTGCGGAACATCGCGGAACATCGCGGAACATCGCGGAACATCGCGGAACATCCGAACCAAGCAAACCAAGCAAACCAAGCAAACCAAGCAAACCAAGCAAACCTTCCAAACGGAAAAACGGCACTCCTGCCCCCACCTTACGCTCAAAAAGCGGCTCCCCCGGATAAGTAACCGGGAGGAGCCGCTTTTTTTTGCTATTCGTTGAGAGGGAGCCGAGCCGCTTTTGCTATTCGTTGCGATGGAGCCGGGCCATTTTTGCTATTCGTTGAGAGGAAGCCCCATCACCTTCTGCAATTTTATGCGGACAGAATCAGCACGCCGAAGCCGGGGATCGTCACGTCGCCGTAAAGCGTGTCGCCGCTCAACAAATCAACGGTATCCGGGCGGCTTACCCGGATGGCAGCGGGCTGCTCGGCGTAGTTGAGCAGGAACACGAACCGGCCCGCTTCGCCCTCGCGGATTTGCAGCTCCACCTCGGGCGAGAGCTCCAGCCAATCGGCGGCCGGAGAAGCAAGACCGAGAAGCGGGATCATCCGGCCCGCCGCTTCCTCGTTGAACACGGCGCCGTAGTACCACACCTCGCCTTTGCCGAAACGGTTGCGGGTGAGCGCCGGTTTTCCGGCGTAGTAGTCGGATTCGTAAACGGCCATTACGTCAACGCTATCCGACTCCACGGCCAGAATATCGTTGAAATCGTCGGCCTGGCAAAGCTCGGCTTGGACTCCGTCATCCGCCCACCGCACAAACGTGGCCTCCCGCGTGCCGTTCACCATCGTGAACTCCTCCACGCTGATGCCGGCGAGCTTTGCGGCCGCGCCCGGAAAAGGCGCCATGCGGCAGTGCCCGCGCTCGTCTTTGTAGCCGGTCCGGCAGCCGAGCACCAGCTTTCCGCCCTGCTGCACGTACGCTTCCAACAGCGCGGCGGTTTCCTCCCGCATGATCGCCGGATGCGGATAGACCAGCGCCTCGTAACGCAGCAGCTCGTCCAGCGTCGTCCCGGTGCGCAGATAAAGCATGTCGTTCGGGATGTGCCGCCGCGTCAGTGCCTTGAACCAGTTCCGGCTGCTTTTCCACTGGAACGGCCCATGCCACACATCGTATTCGCCATCCCACTCGTTGTCGTAATCGCGGACGATCGCAACGGCGGCCCGGTTGCGTGTGCCGGCAATTTTGCCGCCAACGGCGGCAAGCTCCGCGCCAATCCCTCCAGCCTCGCGAACCCGACGGTTCGGGCGGTTGTGGTAGTCGTTCAGGCCGTGCCAGTAAATCTCGTTGCCGAAAGTGGCCGTCCGCCAGCGGAAATAGAGCACCCGATCCGCGCCGTGGGCAATCGACTGGTAAGTCCACAGCCGCATTTGCCCCGGCTTCGGCGATGGCATGTTCATCCGGCCTACCCAGCCGCCCGGCCCGGCCTGCTGCTCCATGATGCAAAAATTCGGGCGGATGGAGCGCACCGCGGAGAGCGTCAAGCTCCAGCTGCGGTCGCGGAGCGGCGCGGGTTCTTTATCGTCGCCGATGGTCGAAAACTGCGGATACGAATCGTAGCTGAACAAATCCAGGTGCTCGTCCGTCAGCCGGTGGCTGTCGAGGTGTCCGAACAGCCCGTTGGTCGTGATCCAGTGCTTCGGCGCAAGACGCCGGATCACCTCTGCCTGAAGGCCCGCAAACGCGATCGTCGTGTCGGAAATAAACCGCTTTTCATCCAGGGCCTGATGCGGATTCGGCTGATGGGCCGAAGCGGTCGGCCGGGGCAGATAAATCTGCTCCCACTCCGTATACGTCTGGCTCCAGAACACCGCGCCCCAAGCCTCGTTCAGCTTGTCCAGCGTGCCGTATTTGGCCCGCAGCCATTCGCGGAACGCCCGGTGGTCGGACTCCGCATAAAACACGCCGATTTCGCAGTTCAGCTCATTGTCGATCTGCCAGCCGACGATGGCGGGGTGCTCCGCGTAATGAGCAGCCAATTGCTCCACGATCCGCACGCAGAGCTCGCGGAATTTCGGGCTGGTGTGGTTGGTGTGCTGGCGCAGTCCGTGGCGCAGCGTCATGCCGTCGTACGTCACGTTGAGCGACTCGGGGTAGCGATCGGTCAGCCAGGCAGGCGGCGTGGCGGTCGGCGTTCCGAAAATCACCTGAAGCCCGTGCTTGTGCGCCAAGTCCAGCGCTCGGTCGAACAAACCGAACTCGTAACGCCCCTCCTCCGGCTCGAAAATGGTCCAGGCAAACTCACCCATCCGGACAATCGACAGCCCCAGCTCCTTCATTCTCCGAAAATCGTCATCCCACATCGCCTCCGGCCAATGCTCAGGGTAATAACAAACGCCGAGCTGGACGGTTTGCGCTTGCGCGTTTTGCATTCGGACAGCCTCCCGGTCATCATAATAAAGACGGAACGGCAGGCCCAGACGGCCTTGTCCGCTCCTTTCGTTCTCAATCTGCGGAGAAACAATGTAAAAAAATTGCGTTCCGTTTGCTCCATTTTCATTGTAAAATCGGGAAAAGCGCCTGTAAATCGAACGATCTTGCGATGATATAACGATCTTGCGGCCGAAGGGGGAACGCCTGTGAAGCAGCATTTTTACCTGCCGCCGCCGTCGCGGCCCGATTACGTGTGCTACCCGGAAATCCTCGGGCGGTACACCGATTTTCCGCAGCATATGGAGCGGCGGGAGGAGGGGCTTTTGCAGACCTACAACCTGCATCTGGTGTTTGGCGGCGAAGGATATGTGTTTCAGGAGGGGAAAAAGGTCGAGCTTCCGGCCGGAACGGGTTTTTTGTTCCCGCCCTGTGCGTATCAGCAGTACGGCTCCGATCCGGCAAGGCCCTGGGATGTCCGGTGGATTCATTTTCATGTCGCGGGACCGTTCCCGCTGCTGCAGGAGGCGGACCGGACGCGCGGCTGGCTGTTCACCTACGGCCGGGGGGACCGGCTGGCGGAGCTGTTCGAGGAGCTTTTTGCGCTGAGCGGGCCGTTTGAAATCCGGCAGGAACCGCGCATTTCCGCAGCGCTTTACGAGCTGCTGGCCGAGCTTAAGCACAACTCCGGCACGCTGACGGAAGCGCCGCCGATGCCGAGGCTTCACTCGCTGCGTGCGGTGGCCGACACGATTCACAGCCGGTGCGAGGAGCCATGGGCGCTGGAAACGATGGCCCGGCTTTCGGGCTTAAGTCCCTTTCATTTTTTGCGCGTCTTCCGGCGGACGATGGGCAAGACGCCCGCGCGCTTTCTCCTCGAATGCCGGATGGTTCGCGCCAAGCTGCTGCTCGTTTCCACGCGGCTGCCGGTGGCGGAGATCGGGGGGCGGTCGGGGTTCGCGAACCCGAGCTATTTTATCAAGGTGTTTCACCGGGAGGAAGGCGTTCCGCCAAAGCGGTACCGCGAGCTGTACGGATAGGACGAGGGAAGCGAAGGGGAAGAGGGCAGTAGAGGGCATTTTCATTTGCGAAGGATGGACGGATGGGTTCGAAAGCAGAAATTGATCATTATCCTCGTAGTGGGTATTCCAGACTAATGTCGGCCAGTCAATAAAATAATGTTTTCTCGTGATCTTGCCTATCAGTTTCCCCTGCTTAATCTTACCGTTTTCAAAATGCCGTACCATCCCGACGGCCGGCTCGTAAAGTTCCCCATGAGGACCAATAAGCTGGTGATGCTCTCCCACAATGTAAGCCGGCAATGCCAGATACCAGATGAGAGGGACCCCAAAAACGCCGAGTGCCAGTAAGGGGGGAAATGCTCGCTTGTTCTTGCTCGTTTTTTCATTTTTCCCTCCTGTGGAGTATGAAGCGCTTATTTTGGGGTGGATGGAGCGTAGGGCCTGACTTCATCCAGCAGCAGGTCGAATAACCGGCTGTCCGCGTCCCGGACCTTGTATTTCTTTTTGTTGCTGGCAATTTCCCCATGCTCGTTAATGTCGAGGGGGTATTCCGCCCAATTTCCATCCCGGTCGTGGTAGGCCACATAAGCCATGATGAAATCACCATGGTTGCGAACATCGGCAGGCATAAAATGCCGGGTATACGTTTCCTTTTTCAACAGGGTCAGGATATCGGCAAGCTGTTTCGGATCATCTATTTCTTTAAAAGGCGTTGTAAGCTCTCCATTATCTATGATCATGTAAATTGTTATCTTATCCAGCCTCTTTTGATACGGAAAAACGGTACCGGCCGACAGCGGAATCGTATAGTATACAACGGGACATGCAATCAAAAGCACAAGAATACCAAGGACGATCAAGCGTTGTTTCATCAGGCGGCTTCCTTTCGGCCAGTACAAGTGATTCCGGATGGACAAAGGTGCAGGTTCTTTTGAGTCGATTGGAATCAGGTATCATTACTATACCTTATTAGGAATAAAAAAGAATAGATACATTAAAAAGGAATTCCCAGCGAAGGAATTTAAGGAGGAATCCCATGAGGGCGATGGTGTGCACCGGATACGGACCGCCGGAGGTGCTGAAGCTGGCGGAAGTCCGCAAGCCGGTGCCAAAAGACAACGAAGTGCTGGTCAAAATTCACGCGACCACCGTATCGGCGGGGGATTTGCGGGTGCGGGGCTTTCGGAGTCCGCCGCTGTTCTGGCTCCCCATGCGCATGGTGCTTGGGGTTACGAAGCCAAGAAAGCCGATCCTCGGCGTTGAGCTTGCCGGCGAGGTCGTCCAGGCGGGCAAGCAGGTGAAGCGGTTCAAGAAAGGCGACCGCGTGTACGCCTTGACCGGGATGGGCTTTGGCGCGTATGCCGAATACGTTTGTTTATCCGAGAAGGCGATTATGGCCCTCCAGCCCGCAAACGCAACCTACGAGGAAGCAGCGGCGATTCCGTTCGGCGGGACGTCGGCGCTGTATTTTTTGCGGAAAGGAAAAATACGGAGCGGGCAAAAAGTGCTCGTTTACGGTGCTTCCGGCTCGGTCGGCACGGCGGCGGTTCAGCTGGCGAAGCATTACGGAGCGGAGGTAACGGCGGTGTGCAGCGCCGCCAATGCGGAGCTGGTGAAGGCTCTTGGCGCCGACCGCGTCGTGGATTATACAAAAGAAGATTTTACGGCGCACGGCGAACGGTATGACCTCCTGTTTGACGCCGTCGGAAAGCTTGCGAAGCCAGTGGCGCGAAAAGCCCTGGCTCCGGAGGGGAGCTTTGTGACGGTGGACGGGCAAGGGATCGCGAAGGTGCGGCCGGAGGATCTGGACACGCTCCGGGAGCTTACGGAAGCGGGGAAGCTGAAGCCGGTAATCGACCGGTCGTATCCGCTGGAGCAAATCCCCGACGCCCACCGGTACGTGGAAACCGGACGCAAAAAAGGAAACGTCATCATCAAGGTGGCGGAATAAACGGGGACCGGGGGAAGGCTTTCGCATCGAACGGGGTGCGGGGGCTTTTTTCTTTTGTCGAATTATCCCCCTTCCACGCTGCCGCTCCCGCCCGGCCTGGCAAGGAGGGGATTTTTTTTGTTGAAGCGTTGACTTTTATGGGCTCATCCTAAAAACTGGCAGAGGGGCGATCTTTTACCCGCCCGCCACCCATACATAAAAAGCTACGGCGACCAACGAACCGCCCATGACGAGGTTAAACGCGCGGATGCCGTTTTTTACTTGGGTGAGAAAACGGAGCTTTGAGCCGAGCAGGGCCCAGGCGGCCAGAGAAAGATAGCAGATGACAAAATAGAGGCCGACGAACACGAACAGCATCCCGTAAGAGCCGTTCAGGCCAAAGGCAGTCACGCCGGACAGGCAGGCGATCCAGGCCTTCGGATTCAGCCACTGCATCAAAAACCCGTGGCGGTACCCTGGTCGGGCTTCCTCCTTTGCCGCGAGCTCCGGGCGGGATCCTGCAATCTTGCAGCCGATATAGCCCATATAACCGGCTCCGGCAAATCGCAAAAGGCTGTCGAAAAGCGGAACCTGCGCCACCAGACCGGATATTCCGAGCCCGACCGCCGTCAGCAGAGCCGCAAACCCGATGGTGGCGCCGGATACGAACGGAATGGACCGGCGGAAGCCGTAGTTGACGCCGGAAGAAAGGATCGTCAGGTTTACCGGCCCCGGCGACAGGGACATGGACAACGAAAACAAACACATGGCGATGATAACCGGCATTTTCCCGCTCCTTTGCCGCAGCTTGCTGGAGTCACTATAGCGCGCCGGGAGCGGGGCGTCCAATCGCAAGTTCGGATGGCCGCCATTTGAAAACCGGATCGGTCACGTCACACGTCAGCCAAAAGAGGAGGCTGCAACATTTGGAATTGTACCACCTGAAAACCTTCGCGGGGATTGCGCAAACGGGCAACCTCACCGAAGCGGCCGCCATGCTGAATACGAGCCAGCCCGCCGCCAGCGCTCATCTGAAGGCCCTGGAAGCGGAAGCGGGTTTTCCGCTCTTTGAGCGGATGCCCAAAGGGATGGTCCTGACGGAAAAAGGCGCGGAGCTTCTCCGGGAAGCCCAAGCCGTTTTGACCGCCGTCCAGGCCTTGGAGCGGAAAACGGCCGCCTTGCGGGCGCAAACGAAGCGAACCGTCCGCATCGGATTCAACACGGACGGCGGACTGCTGCGGGCCGGGGAGCTTTTTGCGGCTGTGCGGGAATCTTTGCCGCAGGTCGAGCTGCACGTGCTGGAGACGAAAAGCGAGGATTTCCCGGCGGCCGCCGCGGCGGGCAAGCTGGACGCGGGCTTTTACTACGGCCCATCCGCCGATCCGGCCATTCACGGGCTTCCGCTGGCCTCCTTCCGGATGGCGCTCGTTTATCCGGCGGGCTGGGCGGTTTCCGGGGAAGCGACCTTGGAGGCATTCGCGCAAAAACCGTGGATCTGGACGACGCAGGGCTGCCCTTTTTACCGTCAGTCGAGGGATTATTTTCTGCGGCGGGGGCTGGTCCCGCAAAAAATTCTCCACGTCGATGACGAAGCTTTGATCGGTGAGCTGGTGCAGAACGGGGTGGGCTGCTCGCTTCTGGCGGAGCCGATCGCGACGCGCTTGGCGCGGGAAAAGCGCGTAGGGGTCTGGACAGGACTCGATTTCTCGGTCGCGCTGCATTTTGGCTATCTCCAGGAAAAGAAAACCGACCCGGTTCTCCATGAACTCGGGTCGGTCGTGACGCGGCTGTGGGGCGAGGGCACCCCTTTGGCGGCGGACGGCGGGGGTCAGCCGTAAGGAACCTCTTCGGCGGACGCCGTTCCCCGGCAGAGCTCGGGAAACGTGTTCGCGATCCGGGCGGCCTCGTCATAGCCGAGGCTGCTGGGACACGAGGATGGGGTATTCTCCGTTCTCCGGGGTGCTGCGCATGTCCCGGATGTAGTGGGTTCCGCTCCCGTCCATGGCAAACGTCACCGCGCCCGGCTTGTACTGCGCGTGAAGCGGGTGAGCAGCCGGAAACGGGTTGCGCTGGCGCTCGGCAATCTCCCGCAATTCCTCCGGCGAAAGCGGCCGGTTCCAGTTTTGCGCGAAGAAGCGGAGGCCGTTTACCGTCAGCCCCGGAAAACGCCGGTACGTGGTTTCTAACACCGTCCCCCATTTCAAAAAGCGTCCCTCCCGTTCAAGTTGTCGAATTCGTTTGCTAGTCGTCCGCGAGAATCAGAAAATCCTCGGGCTGCTTTCGAATCGCGTCGTTGATCAACTGCACCGTATAGGGAGCGGCTTCGAGAAAGCGGGCGTGCAGAGAGCTTACGGAAGCAAGAAGCTCCGGATTCTGAAAAAGAGCCTCACGGCTAACAGCGAATCCGTCCAAACGAGCGGGATGTCGGATACGGGCGAGGAGCGATTCCGTTTCAACCAAGACCTGGCGCATCGTTTCGGCTCCCAAATAGCTTGCTCCTGCTTTAAGGGCGGCCCAGGTTTTCGGCTGGGCTCTGAAGTAGGCGCTCCACCAATAAAACTCGGCGAGCGATTCGACGGCATGATCATGGTATACACGATAGGCAAACAAAGCGCGCTGCCCGTCCGTCAACCGCCCGAAAAATTCTTCCTTCATCGCCGCATCGTTTTCGATCGTCTCTTCGGCGGCTCTTTTCTTATAGGACTGTATCAGAGGGATGAAGCAGGCGTCGCAAAGGGCGTCTTTTTCCAGCTGCATGAAGCTCCAGCGGTTCATTTTAGGCTTCAAAAGGCGGTCACTCTCCTCCACGCCAGTATACCGAAGCGCTGGAAGGCGCGCCAAGTTTTTGCTGCGTTTTTTCTGTAAAGGGTTTCTCGTTGATGGGATAGAACTGTCTGGGAAAAGGGATTCTTTCCACTTTAGTATGATGATTGCTGGATTTCCTCTAAAAGATAGAGTGCATCCTGGAAACCCTGCAGATAAATATTCTTGTCTAGGATGGATTGAACCGTAAGGTGTGCGTCTTCATACAGGAAAAGATTATGTTTTAAATGTTCCGGCAAAGTTTCCCTAAGGATAGCCAAGTGTTCTTCTCGTTCCCTGAATTGAAGGGTAAAGTCCGTATTTGCCGTTTTTTAGATGGCGGAGGATCATTTCAAGACGGATACGAACAAGCGGATCGACTGCGGATTCCAAACTATGTATCATTCAGGACACGCCTCCCTTGATAACTTTATAGAGTCATTATATGACTACCGTTCGGGATTAAGCCGAAATTCGATTAATAAGCTCTATCGGGAAGTGAATATGGAAACAACAAAGCTGGAAACCCTCTTTAAATTGTGCGACACGTTTAACTGCAAGCTATCTGACTTAATTGAATACTCGCCGGATCGATAAAATGCTTTTATCAATTGCTATAATTAAACCTCGTACCCATAGTTTCTATGTATTTTCTCTTCTTCCATCAAAGCGTTTGCTGGCTGAAAAAATAGAAACCCGGCCGGATGAAAAACCGTCTATTGGGAAGGAAAGTTAATAGGGAGAGGGAGAGGGGCCGCTTCATGTTGAAAATAGGACGTTTTATTCTGGCCGCCGCGATCGCAGTGACGGCCATTGTTCCGGCGGCAGCGCCTGTCCAGGCAGCGCCTGCCGCGTCTAGTAAGGTTACGATTCTGATGGACGGGTATCCGCTGCCTTTTCCGGTAGAGCCGATGGTCGTGAGGGGGACAACCATGGTTCCGTTCCGGGCCATAGCCGAAGCGCTCGGGATCGCGATCAAATGGGAACCGAAGCCCGGCCGGATTACGGCCGTTCGTTCCAGCTCCGCAGGCAAAAAAACGGTGGTGCTGACCCTCGGCAGCAAACAGGCTCTCGTAGACGGCAAAGCCGTGACGCTCGTCCAGGCGCCGACCGCGGTAAAGGGCAGCACGCTGATTCCTTTGAACTTTTTTAGCCAGCAGTTTGGCGCGGCGGTCACCTGGACGCAAGCCACGAAAACCGTCACGATTACCTCTCCGAAAAAAGACATGTACACGCTCGCGTTTTACGCGCTTTCTTCTTATGACGAGCGGAGCCTTCTGCCGAGCTTTGACGAGGCGGCCTTTGGCTGGAGCCGGATCGAGCGAAATGGCGAGTTCACGACAAGCGGCTCGGAATACCGCTGGCCGCAGGCGGCGGGAGACGATACGCCGGAATCCATCGTGCAAGGGGCGGAGCGGGACGGAACCAAAACCTCGCTGATGGTTTATTCGGTGGATGGGCAGGGCGAATTGAGCAAAAATCTGGTGGACCCCGCGCTTCAGGCCCGGACGATTGAGGCGATCGTCAATACAGCAAAGGAAAAAGGCTTCAGCGGCGTCACCCTGGACCTCGAAGGACTTGGACTTAGCGGCGACATCGCCAAGGAGCGGGAAGGGTACAACGTCTTTGTCAAAACGCTGTCCGGTAAGCTGCGCGAGGCGGGACTCACGCTCAACGTGGCGGTTCACCCGCTGAACGGCGCTTACTCCGGTTACGATTACAAGGTACTGGCTGCGGTGTCCGATCATCTCATCCTCATGGCTTACGATTACGGAGCCGCCAAAACCCCCGAACCGCTGGGGAAAGTGGACGAAGCGATCCGGCTTGCGCTGGAATACGCTCCGAAGGAGAAGCTGCTTCTCGGCATCAACGCAAACAGCGAAACCGCCTCTACTATCGGCGCGAAGGTGGGGCTAGCGAAGCGGTACGATCTGAAGGGCATCGCCCTTTGGCGGCTCGGGCTGCTGCAAGCGGACTGGGCCGGGCTGGATCAAACGGTGGAGTGGTAGGGATTCGGACGGTGGAGTGGTGGGGAACTACGGGACGGAAGACATTGGCATGTGTAACGGTTGCCACAGCGCTTATTTGGGCGAAAATCGCCCTTTTTTTGTTGTAACGGTTGCCACGGGGCTTATTTGAAGAAAAAGCTTGCTCAACCCAGCCAAAAAACGGAAATAAGCTCAATGGCAACCGTTAGAATTCAAAACCCGTCTTTTTTGGGCAAATAGCCGCTGTGGCAACCGTTACATTTCTCGTTGGTCGCGTTAGCCGCAAAATTTATCGTTCGCAGGCTGCGATCGTGTTCAACACAAGTACGTTAAGAGAGAAGGAACGGACCGAGGGGAAGCACGGCGTCAACCGAGGTTGTTCAACCTCACCGCGAAGGAGAAAGAAGTGGATTCCGAATGCTCAGGCAGCTCCTCCTATGAGAGCATCCGGTTGTTTCCTAAGCAAAGTAGTCCCCCACCGATAAGTAAAAGAAGACCGCCAACGATAAGTAAAAGAAGACTGCCAACGATAGGCAAAAGAGGACTGCTAACGACTAGCAAAAGAAGACAGCCGACGATAAACAAAAAAAGACTGCCGAAGCAAGCTCGGCAGTCAAAAGCCGGACGGCCCGCCCTCCGGCTTTTTCTTTCCCTACAAAAACTTCACGCACACCGGCTTCGCCACGGACAGCTCATGTCCCGTCGCGGCAAGCCGCCCGGTTTCCGCATCGCGGGCGAAAACGACGACGTTGTTGCCGTCGCGGTTGGCCGCGAGCAGGAAGCGGCCGTCCGGCGTCAGCGCGAAGTTGCGCGGGTGTCCGCCGCCGGTGGGGATGTGCTCGACCGGGGCGAGTGTCCCGTCCGCTTCGTTTACGGCGAACACGGCGATGCTGTCGTGGCCGCGGTTGGAGCCGTATACGTAGCGGCCGTCCGGCGACACGTGAATGTCGGCGGTGTAGCTTTCGCCGTCGAAGCCCTCCGGCAGAGTGGAGACGGTTTGTTTTTCCGTCAGGGCGCCGGTTTCCGGGTTGAAGTCATAGGCGATGATCGTGCTGTTCAGCTCGTTGATCACGTAGCCGTACGGCTTTTGCGGGTGGAAGGCAAAATGGCGCGGCCCCGAGCCCGCCGCAACCGTGTTCTCCGACTGCTTCACCAGCCTGCCGTTTTCCGTATCCAGCCGATACACGACGATCTTGTCCGCGCCGAGGTCGGAGACGACGGCGAAGCGGTTGTTGTTGTCGAGAAAAGCCGAGTGGCAGCGCGGCTGCGTCTGCGCAGGCAGAATGCTTGCGCCTTCGTGCTGATGCACGTCCAGCAGCTCGCCGACGCCACCGTTTTCCCCGACGGCCGACAGGCCGACCATGCCTCCGTGATAGCTGGAGGTGATCAGGAACCGTTTGGTCGCATCCAGTGTGACATGGCAGGTGGGCGAAGCGACCGTCGGCGCGTGGTTGACCGGCGTCAGCTTGCCGTTTGCCGGGTCGATGGCGAACGCGGCGGCTTCTCCGGCTTTTTTGCCGTCGGGGCCGATTGCTTCCTGAATGGCGTACAGCCGCAGCGCTTCGGGATTTACGGCCAGGAAGGTCGGGTTATGCAGGCCGGTGATCGATTCCAATAGCGTCAATTCGCCCGTCTGCCCGTCAAAGCGGCACGCATGAACGGACGGTTCGGTCGGCTCGGCGTAGGAACCAAGGAACACCAAAACCTGAGATTCGGATGATTCGGACATGGGAGCACCTCTTTTTTAAGCGATGTTGGATGGAAAAATGTCTCTCTGTGCATTATCGCAAAACGGACGGGGCAAGGCAAACCGCGGCAGAAAGCGCGGCAAAAGCAATCAGAACGAGCATGCGGCTGAAAAAGGAGGGTTGGGGATCAGGAAAGAAATTCCGTTCTCCCCGAAACTTGAACCCGCTCCCCGGTACGACTACAATGTAATGGAGAATGAAACTCAGTCTGGGTATGGTTGGGCTGCGAAAGAGCAAACGGGAATATCCAACAACGATCTCAAGGAGGAGAACCATGCGTCAGACAATGGAGAGAAAACCGGATTGGCTCCGCATTTCGCTGGATACCGGGGGTACATACAACGAACTGAAAAAAATGATGCGCGGCCGCAAGCTGCATTCGGTGTGCGAAGAGGCGAAATGCCCGAACATTTACGAATGCTGGAGCCAGCGGACGGCCACCTTTATGATCCTGGGCAGCGTCTGCACCCGGGCTTGCCGCTTTTGCGCCGTGACAAGCGGCCTGCCGACGGAGCTGGACCTGGAGGAACCGGGCCATGTGGCCGAATCGGTCCGCGACATGGGCCTCAAGCATGTGGTCATCACGTCCGTCGCGCGCGACGACCTGAAGGACCACGGCGCCTCGATGTTTGCCGCCACGATTAACGCTGTCCGCGAGCTGAACCCGATGACCAACATCGAGGTGCTGATTCCCGACCTCGGCGGGGAAGCCGACCGGCTGCAAATTGTCCTCGACGCGAAGCCGCATGTCCTGAACCATAACCTGGAGACCGTGGCCCGGTTGTCCGACAAGGTGCGCGCCAAAGCGAAGTACGACCGTTCGCTCAGCGTGCTGCGCCAGGCAAAGGAACTCCGTCCCAATCAAACGACGAAATCCGGCATCATGGTCGGACTCGGCGAAACGAAGGAAGAGCTCGTGGAAGCGTTGGCCGACCTCCGTGCGGCGGGCGTCGATATCATCACCATCGGGCAGTATTTGCAGCCTTCGCTCAAGCATCTTCCGGTGCAGCGCTATTATACGCCGGATGAATTTGCCGAGCTGAAAAAAGAAGGCCTGAAGCTCGGCTTCGCCCACGTCGAATCCGGTCCGCTGGTCCGCAGCTCGTACCATGCGCACGAGCAGGCCGAGCATGCCAAAATCCGGCGCGAAGCGGCGGTAACGGAATAAGCGGGGAGGCGCTATTTTTCTTGAACGGAACGGAAGGATTGAGCAAAAAAGGGCCCGTGCCCGCCTGGCGTTTTGTCCATACGGGCCGGCGCTCCGGGGCCATGAACATGGCCATTGACGAAGCGATGATGATTGCGCAGCACGAAGGACGCATTCCTCCTACGGTGCGGTTTTATAATTGGGGGCCGGGAACGCTGTCCGTCGGGTATTTTCAGAAGGCGGAAAAGGAAGTCGATTTCGCCGCTTTGGAACGGCACGGCGTCGGGTTTGTCCGGCGGCCGACCGGCGGACGGGCCGTTCTGCACGACCGCGAGGTAACGTATTCGCTGGTCGTGCCGGAAACGTACCCCGGCCTGCCGGCGCTTGTACAGGAGGGCTACCGCATGCTGAGCGAAGGGCTGCTGTACGGCTTCCGCCGCCTTGGGCTCGATGCGGAGATGGCCGGCGCGCATGACATGGCGGTCGGGGAAGCCCACGCCGCCCGCCAGACGCACTCGGCGGCCTGCTTCGATTCCCCGTCCCGCTACGAGCTGACGGTGGAAGGACGGAAGATCGCGGGCAGCGCGCAGGTGCGCTCGCGCGGCGTTGTTTTGCAGCACGGGTCCATTCCCGTGGACGCGCAGACGGATCTCCTGTTCGAGCTGCTGCGGTTTGCCGAAGGGCGCTCGAAGGAGCGCTGGAAGCGCATCGTGGAAGAAAAAGCGGTCGCGATCAACGAAGCGCTCCGCGCCAAAGGCGGCCGCGAAGCGACGCTCGCCGAGGCGGAGGAAGCGTTCCGGCTCGGCTTCGAGGAAGCGTTCGGCGCACCTCTAGTGCCGGAGCCGCTTTCGGCTTATGAGGAAGAGCTGGCGGCCGAGCTGGTGGCCACAAAATACGGGACGGAGGAATGGAACCGGTCGCGCTGACACAGCCCGCCATGCCGCGCAGGCGTTGATTGCGCCCTCCGCTCTGGCTGCCGTTACGGCAGCGGAGCGCAGCACCTGGGGCGGGCTTCCCTACCGGCATATGGCGCAGCACTCCGGCTCGCGTGCCGTCGCAGCAAACGTTGCGCTCCCCCGGCTCCGCTGGCGTCTCGGCAAACATTGCGCATTCCCCCGGCTCCGCGTGCCGTCGCGGCAAACGTTGCGCATTCCCCGGCTCCGGCCGCAGCCTAGGCCATGGCCTTGGGCTGACGGCCGGGAGCCGGGTTATTTTTAGAAGAAAACGGCGGTGATTCCGGCTTGACCAAAACCAACTCAACCCCCGGGCCTGCCCAAAAGCCGTTCCGCGCCTATCTTGCGTTTGTCAAACCGTACTGGAAGCTTGTGACCGTGACGGTACTGATCGGGATGGTCAAATTCGGCATCCCGCTGACCCTGCCGCTCCTGATGAAATACACGGTGGACAACCTGCTGACCGGCGAACTGCCGCCCGACGAAAAAATCCGCGATTTGTTCCGGATGCTCGCGGCGGCGTTTGTGCTGTTTGTGGTCATTCGCGCGCCGGTGGAGTATTTTCGGCAGTATTTTGCCCAGTTGACCACCTCCCGCATTTTGTACGACCTGCGGTCTCATCTGTTCGGGCACATTCAAAAGCTTTCGCTGCGCTACTACCACAACCACAAGACCGGCGAGGTTATATCCCGGATGATCAATGACGCGGAGCAGACCAAAAGCCTGGTCGAAACCGGCATGATGAACGTCTGGCTGGACATGTTTACGCTCAGCATCGCCCTGGTATTCATGTTCTCGATGGACGTCAAGCTGACGCTGGTGGCGATTGCGGTGTTCCCTTTTTATGCGCTGTCGGTGAAAACCTTGTACAAACGGCTGCGGCAGCTGACCAAGGCCCGCTCGCAGGCACTCGCCGAAATGCAGGGGTACTTGTACGAACGCGTCGCCGGGATGCCGGTGATCAAAAGCTTTGCCCTGGAAAAGCACGAGCAGGCCCAGTTCGGCCGCCGCAACGGCCGCTACCTGGAACGGGCGCTCGCCCATACCCGGTGGAACGCGACAACGAACGCCATCGTCAATACGCTGACCGATATCGCGCCGCTCCTTGTCATCGGATACGGAGGGTATCAGGTTGTAAAAGGGAATGTAACACTGGGAGCTTTTGTTGCCTTTTTCGCTTATCTGGACCGGCTTTACGCCCCGCTGCGCCGTCTCGTCAATTCGTCCACCGAGCTGACGCAGGCAAGCGCCTCGCTGGACCGGGTCATGGAGCTGATGAACGAGCCGTACGACATTACGGATGCACCGGACGCGAGATCGGCTTCGCGCCTGACGGGCAAAGTGGAATTCGACCGGGTCTGCTTCCGTTATGATGCATCCTCCGATTGGGTGCTGCGGGACATTGATCTGACCATTCATCCCGGGCAGACGATCGCCCTTGTCGGCATGAGCGGCGGCGGGAAGTCTTCGCTGATCGGCCTCATTCCCCGGTTTTACGAAGCGCAGCAGGGTGTGCTCCGGCTCGACGGGCAGGACATCCGGTCGTTCACGATCCGCAGCCTGAGGGAGCAGGTCGGCATGGTGCTGCAGGACAACACGCTGTTTAGCGGCAGCGTGAAGGACAACATTTTGCTCGGGAAGCCGGGCGCTTCGGACGAAGAGGTGGAAGCCGCGGCAAAAGCGGCGAACGCCGACGGCTTTATCGAGCTTTTGCCAAACGGGTACGACACCGAGATCGGGGAACGCGGCGTCAAGCTGTCCGGCGGGCAGAAGCAGCGCATCGCCATCGCCCGCGTGTTTCTCAAAAACCCGCGTATTCTCATTCTCGACGAGGCGACCTCGGCGCTCGACCTGGAGTCCGAGCGGCTGATCCAGGAATCGCTGCGGACGCTCAGCCAGGGCCGCACGACGATTATCGTCGCCCACCGCTTGTCCACGATCACCCACGCGGATCAGATCGTGGTCGTCGAGGACGGCCAAATTACCGAGCGGGGCACGCACCGGGAGCTGATGGAGCGGGACGGCTCCTATGCCCGGCTGTTTAACGTGCAGCGTCTGGATAACCCGGCCGGGCTTGATGAAGGCTAAGGCTAGCGGAGAGAAAGTGACGGGTCGTGGCCGGAAAAGAAAAGTGGATTGCGGCAAATGTCGCGAAACGGCAGAGTGAGACTGGCATAATGGCGTGATGAAACCAATCCACGACGGGAAAAGGCCGGCGCAGCAGGACAAAGAGAGCGGCAAACGGGTAAGAGGTTACGGAGGTTCGGCAAAGCGCGCCGTTCGGGAAAGCAGAACGGCAGGCTGCCGGGCTGCGTAGCCTTTTTTAATGAAAAGGAGGAAGGATAAATGAAGAACAGACAGTTTGTGCTGGCCGGAAGACCCGAGGGGATGCCGTCCGAGGAGCATTTTCGGTTGGAGGAAGCACCTTTCCCCGAAGCAGGAGACGGAGAGGTGATCGTCAAGACGCTCTATGTTTCCGTCGATCAGGCGTGAAGGAGCTGCGCGGGTGGCTGAAGGAGGGCAAGCTGAAGCAGCGGGAGACGGTGACGGAGGGGTTCGAGAACATCCCGAAAGCGTTTCTTGGGCTGTTTCACGGCGAAAACATCGGCAAGCAGGTGGTCAAAACGGCCGGGCCGGAGTGACGGGGAGTTTAGCAGGTAGTTTCGCTCCAATCGATCCTCTCTGGTCCCTTTGATTTTTCGCAGAATCCTGCAATTGTGCAGCATTCTCGGTTGGCGGATGGCTCTCGTTCAGCGTTTGATGCGAAAATGCAGGATATTCCTTCGTTTCCCCCCGAATGTAGGCCAGGTGGAAGCGAAATGATGCACAATCGCAGCATTTTCCACAAATCGGGCGTCCGGGAGGGAATAATGCTGCATAATCGCAGGAATAGGAGCTTGCTCTTTCTGTCCTTAGAGCTCAAACGCGGGTCAGCCGGGTCGGTAAAGGGCACGTCGGTTAAAGATAGAATGCCCTTGGCTCTTTTGCTCACCGGGAACCTGTTATTTCGCTGGAAAACCTGTGCTGCAAAGCCTTCCTTGCAAAAAAGCTGTCGGACAGCCCCGACAGCCGGAGAGCGGCATAAGCCGCTCTTTTTTATGCGATTGTTCATGTGCGTACAAAAGCGCGTGCGTTTCCAGAGTTCAATTAGATCGTGAATGTTGTCTTCCCGGTGGGAGCGCGGTGCTTTGACGGGCTTGTGATAACAACGGACTTGTTATAGGAAAGGTCTGGCAGAAGCTTTCCGGTATCAGGCATACGGCGCTTTAGCGTTCTCCAATTGACGGAGCTTGCTTTTCCAGTCGGCGATTCCGCCAATCAAGCTGCCGGTGAGAATAAACAAGCCCAGCACCATAAGCTCGCCCGGATTCAAGCGCTCCGCAATCGCTTGCGGTGTCCGGTTGCTGCCCGCCAACTGGCCGAAAAGAATGGTCGCCACCAACACAAAAAGGTAGAACAGACTCTCCCGCGCCGCGTTCCAGACGAAGGAACGGCTGTTTTTCCGGCGCGCCCAGCTTTGGAGCCGCCGCTCCCGAATCCGGTCGTACCGCCATACAAATAACACCGTGGCTACAAACAACAGAGCCACGACCGCAAAGTAAAAAACCGGATAATAAATGGTGGTGAGAAAAGGCAGCAGAAGCAGCACGAGCAGCGAGCCAACCAGAATTCCAATCCGCAAGCTTTTATCCAACGCAACCCCCTCCTTTTTCTATTATAGTCGAGATCAATTCTAGAAATAAGCTTTTTCACCCGTCATAAACCTCCCTTGTTCGTCCTGCGCGCCCTTGGGTGCGGTTTACCTGCATGCAAAGGGATTCGGGCGGAAATAGGCACAGATTACAGGGATATAGGGCACGATTTTAGGATTTTGCTGGAGTGGGGGGAGGAAAAACAGAAATCGAAGAATTGCGCAAGGATGCGCTACATCTAAAATAGATCGGTTTGTAAAGGCTCGTTTTGCAATACTAGATGAATGCCAAAACAATGGGCCAAGAGGGGATCAAAGATTGCAGTTCAAACGCGCCGTCAATATTGGTAAAATTAACAATAGATGAATCACTTGCCACTCTATCGGCGTAACGACATGCAAAAAGACGAATCGAAAAGGCAATTGGAGAAGCGTACCGTATCTTTGATGGACCAGGAGGCTTGAAATGATCAATCCGCAATCTTTATCGAACTTCAATCTCTATCCTTCCGTTGATGAAAATGAAATAAACAAAGTTGAGAGGGAAATGGGGTTGAAATTCCCTGGAGTCTTTCGGGAACTACTTAAGTTCACCAACGGGTTTGAAACGAACGAAGGAGTCGTCATTTTTGGTACTGATATGCTGAAGGAAAGAAATCAAACCCATGAGGTTTCCGAATACGCTCAGGGGTATGTAGCGGTCGGCAGCAACGATGGAGGAAAGTTCTATTTCATGCTGGCCGATACGGATGCTACGGAATTATTACAAGTAGATGCGGGTGTTATGAATCCGCAATTCGCCTCCGTAGTCAGTAAGAATTTCTTGAATTGGATACATAGCGGAGCACTCAACATAGATTTATTAGAAGTAGAAGAGGAAACGGAAAACGGGCCGCTTTGTGATCTGATTCTGACCCATCCCCTTAGGGGCGGGGCTTTGGATCTAAAGAAAATTCAAGAGGTCTTTCAAATAAAAAAGGGGCTGTTTGATTTGCTGAAGGGCTCGAAACAACTTCCTTATGTCCTCATGCAGGACATTCCTATTGACTTAGCTAAAAAAAATATAAAAGAGCTAGGCGAACTTGGCGAACTGCTAAGAATATCGGATGTTCATTAAGGTGGGGCAGCTAGCAAAACATACATGGGAAAATCAGTTACAAACCATTGAGTTTCAAGATAAAAAAGTTGACTGGCTGCTTTCCGTTTCAGACTTTTTTATGCAAAACAGATCGATAGTTTCGATATTGAGCGAAATCAGTTTTGTAGGATCATGCTGCTTTCCATTTTCGGTTGCGCATGCCAAATAAGCCGGGCGACTAAGTTCAAGTGGAGCTAGCTCAAGTCATGCTTGGATCACGAAACAGGCCGGTTATGGTCAAATCCCGCCGTGTTTTCGCCTTTCCTTTCAAGTTTCGATTACAGCTTAGGGGACGGGAGACGAAAAGGCGGAGGAGTTCGCTTCCGCAAAACGCGGCCGATATAATAATAGCATGACCGTTTTGGTGAAAAGGGGAGGGGAAAACATGGCGGACAGGCAGAGCAGCCGCTTGGACGGCCCGAGCGTCCGAGAGCGATATCTGGGCAGCCTGCTCGGGCTTGCGGCGGGAGACGCGCTGGGCACGGCGGTGGAGTTTTCCCGGCCGGGAACGTTTGAGCCGGTAACGGATATGCGGGGCGGGGGCGCGTTTCGGCTGAAGCCGGGGCAGTGGACCGACGATACGTCGATGGCGCTTTGCTTGGCGGAAAGCCTGCTTGCCCAAAGCGGCTTCGATCCGCTCGACCAAATGCGGCGGTACCTCCGGTGGTACCGGGAAGGCTATTTAAGCAGCACCGGCGAATGCTTTGACATCGGCAACGCGACGCGCGAGGCGCTGCACCGGTTCGAGCGGACGGGTGAGCCGTATGCCGGCCTTCCCGATCCGCGGGCGGCCGGCAACGGCCCGATCATGCGGCTGGCGCCGGTGCCGCTGTACTACGCCGAGGACGCAAAGCTTGCCGTAGAGCGGGCGGCCGACAGCTCGCGGACGACCCATGCGGCGGCGGAATGCCTGGATGCCTGCCGGGTGCAGGCGGCGCTTCTCGTGGGGGCGGTTCGCGACTGGGACAAGGAGCGCCTGCTTGATCCGGCGGCATTGGACGGGCTTTTGCCTGCGGCGGAGCTTGCCCCTGCGGTTGCCGAGGTGTTTGCCGGCTCGTACAAAACCAAAGAGCCGCCTGCCATTCAAGGCTCCGGCTATGTCGTCCGGTCGCTGGAAGCGGCGTTGTGGGCGTTTCACAAGTCCGCGAGCTTTGCGGAGGGAGCGCTTCTGGCGGTCAACCTCGGCGACGATGCGGATACGACGGGCGCAGTCTATGGCCAGATCGCGGGGGCTTACTATACGGCAGCGGGCATCCCGGACGAGTGGAAAAACAAGCTCGCCATGCGCGAGCGGATCGAGGAATTGGCGCTTCGGCTGCATGCGGAACGTTATACGGCCATAAATGATACCGGCTTCGAAAGGGATTGAACTTCGAGAGCAGCTTGATGTTTAAAGCGGTCGGCTTTGGCCGACCGTTTTCCTTGAATGGCGACCGCGCCAGACGAAAGGGGCGGCGGGACAGCAGCCGTGTTGTGACCGAAGTTTACGGAACGGCAGGCTTAACGCCCGGTGTGATTTCCCAGGAAATTTCCATTCCTCGCATCGTATCCACCGAGTTAAGGACAAGACGGCGCGGCTTCGGAAGCAGCTGGCCGGCGAGTTGACGCGAACCTTTTGAGACGAAACAGACCGTCGTTTGTGTGTAACTCCGCCGTCCCTTCCTTGTCAGCCTGGGCGTCGCCTGAGAGGCCGGCTGCGGCCCGGTGCGCAATCCAGCAGTTGACAGCAAAAAAACGATTGTGATATACAAGAAGTAGTGTTAGCACTCCGAACTTGGGAGTGCTAACGAATTGCGAAAGGAGAACCGTCCCGTGGCAAAAAAACAGTTTAAAGCGGAATCGAAACGGCTGCTGGAAATGATGATCAACTCGATTTACACCCAGAAGGAGATTTTCCTCCGGGAGCTGATCAGCAACGCCAGCGATGCCATTGACAAAATCTATTACAAAGCGCTGTCCGACGACCGGATCGTGTTCAACAAAGACGACTATTACATTCGTGTGGAAGCGGACAAGCCGAACCGGACGCTCACCCTTACGGATACCGGGATCGGCATGACGAAGGAAGAGCTGGAGAACAACCTTGGCGTCATCGCCAAGAGCGGCTCGCTCGCCTTCAAGAACGAGAACGAAGCAAAGGACGGCCACACGATCATCGGCCAGTTCGGCGTCGGCTTTTACTCGGCGTTTATGGTTGCCGACAAGGTGACGGTGGTCAGCCGGGCCTATGACAGCGAAGAAGCATTCAAATGGGAGTCGTCAGGAGCCGACGGGTACACCATCGCGGCGGCGGAGAAGGCCGAGCCGGGCACCGTGATCACGCTGAAGATCAAGGAAAACTCCGAGGAAGAAAATTACGACGAGTTCCTGGAAGAATACCGGCTGAAAAGCATCATCAAGAAATATTCCGACTTCATCCGTTATCCGATCAAAATGAACGTGACCGGACACCGTCCGAAGGAAGGCGCGGAAGGCGAGTTCGAGACCTATACGGAAGAGCAAACCGTCAACAGCATGGTGCCGATCTGGCGCAAAAACAAAAGCGAGCTGACCGATCAGGACTACGAGAACTTTTACGCGGAGAAACGGTACGGGTTTGACAAGCCGCTCAAGCACATCCACCTGAGCGTGGACGGGGCCGTGGTGTACAACGCCATTTTGTTTATTCCCGAAAAGACGCCGTTCGACTACTACACGAAGGAATACGAAAAGGGTTTGGAGCTTTACTCCAGCGGCGTCCTGATCATGGAGAAATGCGCGGACCTGCTCCCCGATTACTTCGGCTTCGTCAAAGGGATGGTCGACTCCGAGGACCTGTCGCTCAACATCTCCCGCGAGATGCTGCAGCATGACCGCCAGCTGAAGCTGATCGCCAAGAACATCAAGAGCAAGATCAAGAGCCAGCTGCAAACGCTGCTGAAAAACGAACGCGAGAAGTACGAAACGTTCTACGCCTCTTTCGGCCGCCAGCTGAAATACGGCGTTTACAGCGATTACGGCGCGCACAAGGAAGACCTGCAGGACCTCCTGCTGTTTTACTCCTCCAAAGAGAAGAAGCTGGTCTCGCTGGATGAATACGTCTCCCGGATGCCCGAGGAGCAAAAATACATTTATTACGCCGCCGGCGAATCCATCGAGCGGATCGACAAGCTGCCGCAAACCGAGCTGGTCGCCGACAAAGGCTATGAAATTCTTTACTTCACCGACGACGTCGACGAATTCGCGATCAAGATGATCCTGAATTACAAGGAGAAGGAATTCAAATCGGTGTCGAGTGCGGACCTTGGCATCGAAGCGGCCGACGAAAAAGATGAAAACAAAGCCGAGGACAGCGCGGACAAGGAGCTGTTTGAAGCGATGAAAGCCGTGCTTGGCGACAAAGTAACGGGGGTCAAAGCCTCGAAGCGGCTGAAAAGCCACCCGGTCTGCCTGTCCACCGAAGGCGAGCTGTCGATCGAAATGGAAAAAGTCCTGAACATGATGCCCGACAGCCCGGGCGTCAAAGCGGACAAGGTGCTGGAGATCAACGTGAACCACGACGTGTTCCGCTCCTTGAAGGATGCTTATGCACAGGATAAGGAGAAGCTGGGGCTGTACACGAACCTGCTGTACAACCAGGCGCTTTTGATCGAAGGGCTGCCGATTCAGGACCCGGTTGAATTTACCAACAGCATCTGCAAAATCATGGTCTGACGCGGTACCACGCCGGTCAGGTCAAGAAAAACGGCGCTTTCTCCGCCTTCGCCGGGGGAGGAGGCTGCCGTTTTTTTGCATTCCGGGAGGAAGAGGGGGGGTGCCAAAAGGCCGAAAAGGAAGCCGACCGGGCGGATATCTGCTACAATACCCTTGTTGACTGCCGCAGACTAAATAAGCGGTTGGAGCCAAGCTTTCCAAGCTTCCGGCTTGTTTTTATCCCAAACCCCAGCATAGGAGAGACAACCAGATGACGCAGAGCTATACCCAGGCCGACATTCTGGCCCTTGTGGCCGAGAAGATGAAGCATCGGCCGAAAATTGTCCAAATGTTTCAAAGCTGCTATCAAAACACGCTGGAAACGACGATCCGCCGGCACGAGGACGGAACGGTCTTTATGCTGACCGGCGACATCCCGGCCATGTGGCTGCGCGATTCCGTCAATCAGCTGCGGCCGTATCTGCTGCCCGCCGCTGCGGACAAGGACCTCCAGGCCGTGATCGAAGGCGTGCTCAAATCGCAGCTGCGGGGCATTTTGCACGATCCGTACGCCAACGCTTTTAATGAATCCGACAACGGAAAAGGCCACCAAAGCGACCGGACCGAGCTGACCGGCTGGATCTGGGAACGGAAATACGAAATCGACTCGCTTTGCTACCCGATCCAGCTTGCATACCTGTATTGGAAGAACACGGGGCAGACGCGCCAGTTCGACGCCGTTTTCAAGGAAGCCGCCGAGCTTGTGCTGAAGACTTGGCGGACCGAGCAGCATCATATGGAAAAATCGCCGTATACCTTCGAGCGCGACAACTGCCCGCCGACCGACACGCTTCCGCGCGAAGGAAAAGGCAGCGAGGTCGGCTACACCGGCATGACCTGGTCGGGCTTCCGTCCGAGCGACGACGCCTGCGTGTACGGCTACCTCGTTCCGTCGAACATGTTTGCAGCCGTGGCGCTGCGGTACCTGGAGGAGATCAACGGCGCGTTTTACCGGGACGAGGCGTTTGGACGCGAAGTCGCTGCGCTGCGCGAGGACATCGAGCGGGGCATCCGGGAGTTCGGCGTCATTCAGGACGAGAAGTTCGGACCGGTTTACGCCTATGAGGTCGACGGTCTTGGAAACGTACATGTGATGGACGACGCCAACGTGCCGAGCCTGCTGTCGCTTCCTTATCTGGACTACTGCGCCAAGGATGACCCGCTTTACCTTAACACCCGCAAAATGATTCTCAGCCCGCGCAATCCGTACTATTATGAAGGAACGGCTGCGAAGGGCATCGGCAGTCCGCATACGCCCCAGGACTACATCTGGCACATCGCGCTGTCGCTCCAGGGCATGACCTCGGCCGACGATGCGGAAAAAGAAGAGCTGCTGGACACGTTCGAGCGTACGGACGCCGGGACCAACCTGGTGCACGAAGGCTTCCACAAGGACGACCCCGCGAAATATACGCGGGAATGGTTCTCCTGGTCGAACGCGATGTTCGTGGAATTCGTGCTCAGCGTTTGCGGGCTGGAGATCAAAAAGAATTAGCGTAGCCTCTCTTCCCGCCGGATGCGGCTGCAAACCAGGCCCGGTAGGGGATTCAGGAATTGAATGATGCAAATATGCATTAATATAGAGCCCAAACGAATGATTTAACCGGGATTGTTGCGTTTCTGCATCATTATTCGCCTTTTGGCACCGTTTGGCCGCGAATCGCCAAACTATCCTGCATAATCGCAGCATTTCCGGGCAACGCTCGTTAGGCTCGTCAAAATCCTGCATTATTGCAGGATTTCGGAGCGTAGAGAGTAACTGTGCGTCTTGGATAAAAAAGCCGATTCCTTTCTCGCAAAATGATTGGGAAGTCCAGTCAGTTCGCCGAAGGAACGGCTTTTTCTTTTGCCTCCTCTGGCGTTGTGTCCATTGGACAAATGGAGGGTTACTGGAAAAAGGTCCTTATCCGCGCGCCAGTCTCCGGCTGTACCAGACCGCCGACGCATTTTTGCACCAGCACAAATGCAAACGAAATCAACCCCGCATACAGCAAAGAACCAGCCATTGCAAATAACGCCCGCCTTACGGTGAGAGATAACTGCGGCAGCCGAATGTCTTTTACTAAGATAGCCGAACCGCTTCAGCCTGTAAATCCGAAATTTGCCGAAGCGGAGGATCAAGGCTTGCGCCTGTATTGCGAAGGGGAGCTGCCGATAAAACGCTTGAACATTTTGCTGAAGTATTTTTCGTCGTTGTAGCCGACCCGTTGGGCGATATCGGCGATTTTCAGGTCGGTGGCGGCGAGCAGACCGGCGGCTTTGTCAGTGCGGACCCGGTTGATATAATCGACCAGGTTGGAGCCGGTCTGCTGCTTGAACATCCGGGAGAGATAGTCGCCGCTCATGTAGAACGTCCGGGACAGCTCTCCGAGCGTCAGCCGGGTCTGATAGTTGTCCTCGATGTACCGGCGGACGGCGGCAATCAAGCGGCTGCCGTTTGTCCGCCCCTCCGCCGGTCCTGGCTGGAGCAAGCGGCCAAGGCGTTCGGTCAGCCGACGCTGCCACTGTCCGGGCGAGAAGCGCCCGTCTTTGCCGAATGCCGTGCGCGGCGGCACATACTCCGCATCATGGCGCAGCTCCGCGTACCGGAGCGGCTCGTGCTTGCGTAGCCAGGCCAACGCCATGATGTCGATTTCCCGGCACCAGTGCCGCAGCTCCTCCAGCGTGACGGCCGGAAGCTCGCCGACGGCTTCGATCCAGCGGCCGGCCGCCCGCTCGACCTCGGCCGCCGATCCAGCGGCCAGCGCCACGCGAAACCACTCCTCGTACGCGTGAAATTGCAGCCCCGAAGCGGCGGCACCGCCTTCGGGCTGATCCCGGAACCGGCCGATGCGCGCAGCCGGATCGACCAGGTTGACGGCCCCGAGCGCCCGACGCGCTTCCAGATGCGAACGCCGGATCAGCCGCATGCCGTCCGTATTCCCGCCGATGCCGACGGCGTAGACGGGCTGGCCGGCCGTGCCCTCCACCTTCCTCAGAACGCGGTCGAATGCCTCGTCGGTCAGCTCGCGGTTTCCCCACGCCAGCAAAATAACCTCGTTCGGATGGTCCCGGTCTTCGAAAAGCACGAAGCCCTCCGCGCCGGGCCGCTTGTACTTCAACTGCTCGTACGGCTCCACGAGACGGGCGGTCCGGCGGGCGTACAACACGGCCGCGCGGCAGGGACCAGATACGCCGAGAAACGGAAAGTCCACGAGCAGCGCTTCGTCCGCCGCCCCCGGATGCTCATTCTCGAGGTAATCGGTCAGCCGCCGGTCGCGGAAGGTGCGGGCGTCCTCCTGGATGGCTTCCGCCTGCTCCCGCAGGCTGCGGCTGATCCGGCTTTCCTCATAGGCCTGCACCGCTTTGGCGATGGCGGCCCCCAGCATGCCCGCTTCGATCGGCTTCAGCAGATAATCGATGCCGCCGTGCTTCATCGTGACGCGGACCAGGTCGAAATCCCGGTGAGCGCTGATGGCGATCAGCTGAATGGAAGGATCGAAGCCGCGAATCCAGTCCATCAGCTCGCCGCCGCCGCGGCCGGGCATCATCATATCGGTCAGCACAATCTGCGGCCGCTCCGCTTCAATGATCCTGGCGGCCGTAAGGCCGTTGTCGGCATCCAGCACCGTCCCGACGCCCAACGCCTCCCAGTCGGGCAGCAGCCGGATGGTTTCCCGCACATGATATTCGTCGTCAACGATCAGCACTTTCATCGGTGTCACCTCTCTGCGGGATCAAGGGGATTTGCAGCCGTACGAGCAGTCCGGACGGTTGGACCGGCTCTAGCTCAATTCTGGCTTCCGTTCCGTAGTGAAGCCGAAGTCGGAGCAGCACATTGGCCAGCCCGATCCGTTCGCCCGGCTCTCCGGCCGACAAGCGATTTTCGTTCAGCCTTTTCAGCAGCTTCTCCCGGTTATCCGCCGCAAGCCCCCGTCCGTTGTCCGCCACCTCAATGACCAGCCTGCCGTCCTCCAGAAGCAGCCTCACGCCAACCCGTTTTTCCCCAGGCTCAAGCGAAAAGCCGTGCTCAAAGCTGTTCTCGATCACCGGCTGGAGGACCATTTTCGGAATTTCCAGCGCGAGCGCGGCCGGCGATGCATCGATCCGGACCTGCAGGGCGTCCCCGAACCGCTGCCGCTGCAGGGCGAGATAGCGTTCGATGTGGAGCATTTCATCGCGCAGCGTGACGGTCGTCGCTTCCACATCCATGTTGTAATGCATCATCTGGCCGAGGCCGCTGATCAGGTGGTACACCTCCTTGTCCTTGTGCGTAAGCGCCAGGTGCCCGATCGATTGCAGGGCATTGTTGATGAAATGCGGGTTGATCTGCGCCTGGAGCATTTTGAGCTGCACGGACTTGGCAGCCAGATCGGCCCGGTATTCGCGGATGATGTAATGATTGATCGTATCCATCAGGGACTGGAACCGGCGGGCCAGCACGCCGAACTCGTCGTTCCGGCCGGACAATGCGAGCGGCTGCTCCAGCTTCCCTCCCGTTTGCAGCAGGGCGATATGCTGCGTCAGCCGCTTGATCGGTCGGGTCAGCCGGATGCAGACCCACAGCACGGCCGTAATGGACAGGGCGAGAAAAGTGGCCGCCAGCCAGAAGTTGAACGAGGTTAACCGGGTCGCATAGCCGTACAGGACCGTATCGGGGACGGTTTTTACCAGCGTCCAGTTCATGTATTCCGTCTTTGCCCGATTAAAGATGACCATTCCGTCGAACCCGGACGAATGAACCGTTCGCGAGCCGGCTTCGGCGGGAGAAGCCAGCACATCCGCGAGCCATTCCGCGTCCAAGCCTCTCCCGTTCATTGTTTCATCCGAGGCGTAGATAACCACGCCCGAACCGTCCACGATATAAAAGGCTTCTTCCCCTTGCCGATAGAGCTTTGTGCTCAGGCGGCGCAGGAAGTCGGTTTTGATGTCAATGGCCAGATAGCCGAGCAGCCGGTCGGTCGGCACCTGCTGGACCGGACGGTACAGGGTAAACACCTGCTCGGATTGAAGCGGGTCGCCGTGGACGAGATGCAGCCGGCTGGTGGCGTGCGTCGGCTCGATGTACGTCTGGTTGGGCATGTAGCGAAACCGGCTTTCCGGCGGAACGGCGCGGCTGACGATGCCCTGATCCAGCAGGGCGAAGTAGGCGGAGCCGGCCTCGCTGTACAGCGAGGCCCGGAAAATACCGTCGGCCGAGCCGTAGACGGATTGCAGCTGGGCATAGGCTTTGTTATACAGCTCGACGTTGTAGCTGGGGGCTCCGTTATTTTTTTCGAGAAGGCGGTAAAGCGCGGAATTGGCGTAGATGCCGAGGGAAGCGCGGTTCAGAATGTCCATTTGGCTGACGATCAACTGGCGTCCCTGGTACAAAAGCGAAGTGTTTTCTTCTACAAAACGTTCTTTTAGCGATTGCTTGGTGAACACATCGGTCATCACAATCGAAACAGCGGTCGGAATGACGACAGCGGACAAAAGAAGCACAATCAGCCGGTTGCGGATACTGGTCGTCAGAAAACGCAAGAACGCTCCTCTTTTCTGAAAAAAACGGTTATGTTACTAAATCTATCACATTCCTCGCAATGTGACCACATAAGTGGGGGGGGAACAAGTATTGCCAGCCGTTTCTGCGAGTAAATGACAGCTTCATGACAAAATAGTTAACCAAATTGCGCGGAATTGTAGGTGTCCGGCCGTGCCCGCTCCCGCTAGAATGCAAAGTAGAAGACAGAGCATGAAAGGGGTGAGGAGAATGGGGAAACGGTCGATCCGCCATTGGACGGGTCAAGTAGTCTTTGTCGGGCCGGCGCTGCTTGTGTTTACGCTTATCGTTGCCGTTCCGCTATTCATGGGGCTCTACTATTCGTTTACCGATTGGAACGGCGTTTCCCGATTGGTCAACTGGGTCGGGCTCGCGAACTACCGCTTTCTGGCGATGGTGGATTCGCAGTTTGCCGTTTCGTTCTGGTTTACGGCAAAGCTTTCATTCCTGATCGTGCTGCTGTGCAACCTGCTCGGTTTTGCGCTCGGGTATGCGCTCATTCATCCTTTGCGGACGCGGATGGGGCTCCGGGCGGCGCTGTTTCTGCCCAATGTGCTGGGCGGTCTGCTTCTTGGCTTTATTTGGAATTTTATCTTTACAAGGGGCTTTGCCGCCATCGGAAAAGCGACAGGCTGGTTGTTCTTTAACCTGAGCTGGCTGGGAACGGAAGCCACCGCCTTCTGGGCCATCGTCATGGTGGCGGTCTGGCAGCAGGCGGGTTATCTGATGGTCATTTATATTGCCGGGCTGACGGGTATTCCGAAGGAACTCCGCGAAGCTGCGGTGATGGACGGAGCAAGCAAGTGGCAGGAGCTGCGCCATATCGTGCTCCCGCTGATTATGCCGACGGTGTCGATTTGCCTGTGCCTGACGCTGCTCTGGTCGTTCCGCATCTTCGACCTGAACTTTTCGCTGACCGCAGGCGGGCCGTTCCGGTCAACCGAATCCGTGACGATGAACATCTACACGGAGGCGTTCACGAACAACAACTACGGCCTCGGATCGGCAAAAGCGATGGTGTTTTTCGCGGCGGTCGCCGTCATTTCTTCGCTTCAGGTGTTCCTGACGAAAAAGGTGGAGGATAAGGTCTCATGACGACGAAAAAATCTGCTTACGGCCTTATTGCCACGGAAGTGCTGATGATCGCGGTCGCTTTGCTTTTTCTTGCTCCGTTCTATTTTGTCCTGGTCAACTCGGTCAAAACAACGCCGGATATTCTGAAAGGCGCGGCATCCCTGCCCGTGTCCTTTGAGTGGGGAAATTACAAGGAGGCGTGGGAGGTGCTGCGGTTTCCCCGCGCTTTGTGGAACACGCTGCAAATTACGGTGTTCAGCAACCTCACGATCACCCTGCTTTCGGCCATGACGGCGTACCGCGTCGTCCGGCGGAACACCCGGTTCAATAAATTTGTCACCGTGCTGTTTCTCGCCTCCATGTCTCTGCCGTTTCAGGCGATCATGATTCCGCTCGTGAAGCTTCTTGGAAATGCCGGGCTGGTCAACAAAATGAGCGGAATCGTGCTGGTCTACACGGGTCTCGGGCTGGCGTACACAATCTTTCTGTACCGGGGGTTTGTCAAATCGATTCCATACGAAATCGAGGAATCGGCGATCGTTGACGGCTGCGGCGAGCTGCGTCTGTTCTGGAAAATCGTTTTTCCGCTGCTGGCGCCGATCACGGCTTCGATCCTCATTCTGAACACGCTTTGGCTGTGGAACGATTTTATGGTGCCGCTGATCATGTTTCACGATTCCAAGATGAACACGATCCAGCTGGCGATCAACTCCCTGTTCGGGGAGTACATGAAGCAGTGGGACCTGGCGCTGGCGGCGCTTGTCATGGCGGTCGCACCGGTGGTTTTGTATTTTCTTCTTCTGCAAAAGCGCGTCCTGGAGGGTATTATGGGCGGCGCCATCAAAGGATAATCACGAGGAGGCCAACAACGATGAGAAAAACAGCGATCACCCTTGCCGGCATTCTGGCGTCTGTCGCCCTGCTTTCGGGCTGCGGCGGAGGAGCTTCCGATTCGGCTTCCGGCGCAACGAACAGCTCCGCGCCTGCGTCATCAGCCCCGGCGGCTTCCGGCGAGCCGGTCGTGCTCAAGTTTTTTAACCACAAGATTGAAATCGCCGAGCAACTGAAAGCGCTCAAAGCCGATTACGAAGCGGAACACGAAAATGTGACGCTGGAAATCGAAACGGTGTTCGAAAACTACGACACGGCGCTAAAAACCAAGTTTGCGGCCAACGAAATGCCCGACATTTTCGCGCTGGAAGGCTCCTCGGCGATGGGAATCTGGACCGAAGAGCTCGAAGATTTGTCCGGAGAGCCCTGGATGGGCGACGTTGTGGACGCGGCGCTGCCGGGGATGACCTTTGACGGCAAGTCGTACGGTCTCCCGCTTGGCCTGGAAGGGTACGGCTACCTGTACAACAAGGATCTGTTCGAGCAAGCGGGCATTTCCAAGGTGCCCACAACGTTTTCGGAGCTGGAGGATGCGGCCGTCAAGTTGGAAGCAATCGGCACCAAGCCGTTTGTGATGCAGGGCAGCTCCTATTTTCCTCTCGGCGTGCATTCGCTTAACAACGCGTTCGCCAAACAGTCCGATCCGGAAGCCTTCATGAAAGGGTTAAGCGACGGCTCGGAAGCTTTTGCAGGCAACGAGCTGTTCGAAAACTGGGGCAAGCTGATGCTGTTTGAAAAGGACCACACCTACGGCAATCCGCTGACGCAGGATTACAATGCCGTGGCGACCGAATTCGCGGCCGGCAACGGAGCCATGACGGTACTCGGCAACTGGGCTGACGGCACGATCAAGCAGCTGAACCCGGACGTGAACATCGGGATTATGCCGATCCCGTTGAACGAGGACAGCGCGCTGAACGACAAGCTGTTTGTCGGCGTTCCGCGTTACTGGGTGGTAAACAACAAGTCGGCGGTGAAGGAAGAAGCGAAGGAATTCCTGAACTGGCTGGTTACCTCGGAAACGGGCAAAAAATATATGACGCAGGACTTCCAGTTCATCCCGGCGATGAAGTCGCTGAAAGCCGAGGAAGCTTCAATCGGCCAAACGGGCGTGGATGTGCAGACGTACGTGCAAGCCGGAAAAGCGCTGGCTTGGGAATGGACAAAATACCCGGACGGCGTCACACAGGATCTGGGCACCTCCGCCCAGAAGCTGATCGCCGGGCAGATCGACATTCCGACGATGCTGAAGGAATTTGAAGCGGCCTGGAAAGTGGCCAGCTCCAAGTAATCATTCGCGCCGCGGTCTTAAATGGCTTAAAAGGAGGAAACGAAAATGAAATTTGGCATTCAATTATATACGCTCCGGGATGAATTGGAGAAGGATTACGTCGGCACCCTGCGCCAAGTCGCGGAATGCGGCTTTCAGGGCGTGGAATTCGCGGAATTTATCGGTTATGGAGGCATGACCCCGGCGGAGCTGAAAAGCCTGCTGGACGAGCTCGGGCTGGAGACGGTGGGCGTCCACGTAGCGCCCATTGCAGCGGTGGCGCCCGTTGCGCAGGAGAAGATTGCGCTGGTCAAGACGCTCGGAAGCCGACATGTGACCATCGGCTCGCCGGACGACCGGTACTTCATTGAAGAGAACTTCAAGACGCCGGAGGAGGACTGGAAAGCTCACTTTGCCGATCTGCGGACAATCGGGGAAGCCTGTAAAGCAGCGGGCATGGTGCACAGCTACCACAACCACTGGTTTGAATTCGAGGAGACGGTGGACGGCGAGCCGGTGCTTGACCGCATGCTGGAAAGCGTTACGGCCGAGCTTCTCGGCCTGGAGCTTGATGTCTGCTGGACGACCCGGAGCGGCAACGACCCGGTGGCCTATATGCGGACCAATGCGGAACGCATGCACCTGGTGCATGTGAAGGACATGGTGCGTCTGCCGGACGGAACGGTCGACACCGTTCCGCTCGGCTCCGGCGAGGTCGACCTCCCGGCCGTGCTGGAGGAAGCAAAACGCCAAGGGCTGGAATGGGCGGTATACGAGCAGGACTTTACCAAGCCGAACGCCATTGAGGCGATGAAAGAAAGCATGGCCTGGCTGCGCGCCAACGGGTATATCGGCTGAACGGACCACGTGAAGATGAGGGACTGCCGTCGGCCCGCCGGACACCGGCCGGGGACGGCCGGCGCATCGTTCGGCTAGCTCGGCCGCACGACCTGCCCGCCTTGCCGCGCCCGAAAATTTAAGCGGCGGCCGGGGCCAGCCGGAAACGGCAAAGCCCGCAAGCCTTCCCGGACAGGGAAGCTTGCGGGCTTTTTCTTTCCGACCCCGGTCCGGCGAAAGGGCCGGGCCGACCGCCCCTTAAGGCGCGACCGGTTCGCCGCTGAAGACTTTTACTTCCGGCGGCGCCGACACGAAATCGCCCGCCTTGGCGGCAAAAGCGGTATAGTGGCTGCTGGCGCCGTGGGCGGCTACCGCTTCGGCGTCGCGCCAGGTCTCGACCATGATGAACACATTGTCCTGCGAGGCGTGCTGATACAGCTCGTAGGACAGGTTACCTTCCTCCGCCCGGGTGGCCGCGATCAGCGGACGGGTTTCCTCAAGAAACGCCGCCTTTCGGTCGGGACGGATTTGAAAAACCGCATGGATGATAAACATGCTGTGCTTCCTCCTTTCCATTATTTCCATTCCGTGATTTTGGGAATGGGCAGACGGACGGATTCATAGCCCGGGTTCGCCGCCTTGCCGATGGAAAGAAGCATAACGGGCACGTACCGGTCTTTGTCCATGCCAAACGCCTCGGAGACCCCGTCCTTGTCGTAGCCGCCGATCGGGTTGGTGTCGTAGCCGTGCGCCCGGGCCACCAGCATCAGCTGCATGGATACCAGTCCCGCGTCAATCAGCACGGTGTCTTTGTTCGCTTCGCGGGAAAGGGAAGCAAAATAGGGGGCGAGGTTGGTCAGCTGGCGTTCTTTCACTTCGGCGGGCATCAGACCGCGCTCCACGGCGGCGCCGTAAATCTCCTCGGCGTAATCGAAGCTCTGGAGGTCGCCGAAAACGGCGATGACGGCGGCGGAGGTCTCCGCCTGCATCTGATTAAACTTGACCAGCGGAGCAAGCTTTGCTTTGCCCTCCGGGCTTTCGATAATCAGGAACCGCCAAGGCTGCATATTTACCGAAGAAGGGGCGCGGGTGGCCTCGGTCAAAATTTCGGTCATTTCTTCCCTGCTGATTTTTACGGTTGGATCGTATTGGCGGACGGAACGCCGCCCGTGCAAAATTTGCATAAAATCATTGGTTCGCTCCATGGTTTTCTCACGGTCTCCTTTTGTCTTCAATTTTCATTTCTCTTGCAAAAAATCATATTGTACACATTATATTACCGGGGATCATCCGGCCGGTCAACTGAATCGGGCTGCGGGCCTTCCATTGTATTTTTTGGCTAAAGTCCGTATAGTAGTCCTAAAAAATAATGACGGAGGTATCGCATGGAGATCCGGGAGGATGATTTAAGCGGCGCGGAAATTCAGGCGCTGGTCACCGAGCATTTGCAAAGCATGCTGGAGGAGTCCGGGCCGGACAGCTGCCATGCGCTCGATCTGGACGGGCTGCGCAAGCCGGAGGTGACGTTCTGGAGCGTATGGGACCGGGGGGAGCTGGCCGGCTGCGGCGCCATGAAGGAACTGGATAAGAAGCACGGGGAACTGAAATCGATGCGCACGGCCGCCGGCTATTTGCGTAAAGGCGTCGCAAGACTTCTCCTGGAGCATATCATTGAGGCGGCGCGCAAGCGCGGATACCGCCGGCTCAGCCTGGAAACCGGCTCGCTCGCTGCTTTCGCCCCGGCTGTGAAGCTGTATGAACAGTTTGGCTTTCGCGCATGCGGCCCGTTTGCCGATTACGCAGAGGACCCGAACAGTTTATTTATGACATTGGAGCTGTAGATTGTGACCGTCTCTCTCAGCGTTATCCGCCTGAATCGGCGTCCGTTTTCATTCGCTCTGCGGCCCCAATGGGGAAGCAGGCGTTTTTTTATGCAAAAAAAGAAGTATGTTCACAAAATTGTTAATTTGTGGGTGGGAGGAGGCGAAAGCAAAGGGACGAACTTTATATAGTATTCGCCAGACTGAGGAGTGATGGAGAAGGATGCAAAGACCCAGCGTGTATTCGGTAAACAAGTACGTTTTCGATTGCCTTGATTTTCTCCCCGCCGTCGTACTGACGAATCAAAACCAGCCGTATCAATACATGTTTTCGGACAACTGGCGGTTTCACTACCGGGGCATAGACGCTATTTCCGTCCTGGGAGAGAAGGAGGATGAATTAACGCTTCGAACGAAACTTCGGGAGCTGTACGGAATCGAGCAGCAGTTCCATTCCTTTGAACGGCTGACGGATACCGCGCTTCCGGAATACCTTTGCCTCAAGGTGGACGGCTACTACATTCCCTGGGCTCTGAACGGGGGGAGGTATCATGATAATCACTGGTTTCTCCTCATCACGCAGTCGGAGGACCGGTCCCAAGGGTACGTTATCGACCGGATTCCCGAATACGAAGGCTGGGTCGATATGGATGTGATCAACCGGGGCTACGTCAACGCCGTCGGAGGCACGATGTGCTTCACCCTGCCGCCTTCCGCTATTCAGGTTACGGCCGCGCAGGCAGCCGGCATGCTTTTGAAGACCGCGGCCCGGATAAAAGGGCAGAGCGAAGACGAAGGCCTTCTTGGAATAAACCGGTACAAAAAGGATGTCCTCCGGCTGAAGGAAGAATCGGGCGTCTATGTGGAGACCTGGTGGAACCAGCTGCAAGCCGTAACCGACCAGAAGTTAAAGTTCCTGGAGTTTGTCTCTTTTTTGGAATTTTCCGAGGCGTCTCCCTTGAAAGACAAGGCATCGGGCAGCTTATCCGCTCTTCTGAACCGGACAGCAAACCGCTGGATGGCGTTTCGAAACCGCTTGATGAAAACAAAGGTCAACCAAGCCTACGATTATCAGGATGTTGCCGAGCGTCTGGACGGGATCATGAGTCATGAGGTGAAGTGTGCGGAAGAGCTTGAAGCTTTCGCCGAAAGGGTGACGAGCCATGGATGAGACGTTCCGCCAGATCGACCTGACCGGCCGGTATAACACCAAGGGAATTTCCTGGCTTTCCCCGTCCGTCCCCGCCGCGATCAATCACATTGGGGAATCCTTGTGCGGCGAACTGCTGCCGAACGGCGAACGAATTGCCGTAAAAGGAGTTCCGTTTCAGTTTCCGGCCACCCGGGGACCCGAACCGGACTTGATGTGCCTGGAAGGCCAAACGCTTTCCGTTCCGGAAGGCAGCTATGCGGGCATTGCTTTCCTGGGCATCAGCACCTGGGGAGATTTTGTCGATGTGCTGGAACTGGTATACGCAAATGGAGACGTCGAGGAAGTGCCCTTCGGCATCCGGGATTGGAAATGCTTCAACAAGGACGTTCAAAATCCAGATGAAGAGCTTTACATGCCCTACACCCGCTTCCAGGAGGACAACATTAACCAGGCTGCTCAAATCCAGCTGCTTGTAATTCACGTGGACAGCACCCTTCCGCTGAAAGACATCCGGTTTCCCGATAATGTGTATACCTACATTGCGGCGATAACATTGATGACAAAGAAAATTGCGGCGGCCGCTGCCGAGAACTGACTGAAGAATTAGAGTGTGAAAAAGGGCGGAGACGCTTTTCGCAGCACGAGGCGAAGGCGTCTTTTTGCTTGCCGCAGGCTGCTTGCTCCTTCCCCCGGCGGTCCGGGAAAGTCTTTTGTCCTGCCTCATGGGAGTTCATGTTTCCTCCGTTGTCTTTTCTCCGGTATGTTATACTTTTCTATAGATTGAACTTGAAGAGTTTAATATAACGAGTCGTCACGACTGCGGGGAATGCTTGGACTTCCGGCCGCTGTTGTTTCCAGATTTCCTGAATATCCGCCTGATGCGGTAGAAATCCGGAGTAAGTTCAATCTGTTTCGTAAATGGTTATAACAGAAATGGAATGGCCGAAAAAAGGTTGCGGACGGAGGAGAACGGATGCCGCTGATTAAAGAACTGAACGCCCAGGAGGAATTCACGGGTTTCTTCTTGTTGAAAGAGCTGGAATGCAAGCAAACCAACACGACGCCGGCGAAAGATTATTTCGATCTGGTGCTTTGTGATGCCAGCGGTCAGATTCCGGCTAAATACTGGGATGTAAGAGAAACGGAAAAGGACAGCTTCTCGCCAATGACCTTGGTGAAGGTGCAGGGGACGGTTCAATTGTACCGGGAGAAGCCGCAGGTTAAAGTTTTGCGGATTCGAAACGCCACAAAGGAAGACGGTGTTTCGCTGACGGATTTCATCCGTGCGGCCCCGATCGGAGCGGCGGAATTAATCCGGACTATACATACGGTGATGGCGAGTATCGAAGACCCCGTGATTCGGGACATTGTCCGCTATTGCGCAGACAAGGTTGGAGATAAGCTGGAGCATTACCCGGCCGCGAAACTGCATCATCATGCTTACTATGCCGGGCTTGCCTATCATATGGTCCGCATGCTGGAAATCGGTGAGTTTCTTTGCAAGCAGCGGCCGTTTCTGAATGCCGATTTGATCAAGGCGGGCATCCTTTTGCACGACATTGCCAAACCGGAGGAGATGATCGCGCAGCTCGGCGTTGTGACGGATTATAGCGTAAAAGGAAAGCTGCTCGGCCACATCGCCTTGGCGGCGAATTGGATCACCGAAGCCGCCCTGCGGCTGGACATTTCGCTCGACTCGGAGCAGGTCGTGGGGCTCCAGCATCTTGTTCTTTCCCATCACAACCTTGGGGAATGGGGAAGTCCGGTGCAGCCGCAGACGGCGGAAGCCGTGGCGCTGCATCACATCGACGCGCTCGACGCAAAGCTGCAAATGGCCGAGGATGCGCTGAACACCACGCCGGACAAGGAAACGTGGACCCAGCCGGTCCGCGGGCTGGAGAACAAAGCGATGTATCGCTCGCGATCTTAAGCCGGAGTGAATGAGCATGGGGTTGATTTCATCTTAAAATGAAACAAAACTTCGCCACATAAAACAGGTTCCGCGAAATCCGCCCGAACAGGCACTTCCGGGCACCCGCCCACATAAGATGCTTTATACGCATCGTGGGAGGGTGACGAAAGTGCCTGCTTTTTTTGCATCAATCGCTTTGCTGATCAAAAACCTGTCGCTCCTGGTTTCGTATGTGAAGAACAACGCCTTTCCGCAGCCTTTGGCGGAAGCGGACGAGGTCAAGCATTTGCGGCGGATGCAGGAAGGGGATCCGGTTTCGCGCAACATCCTGATTGAGCACAACCTGCGGCTGGTGGCGCACATCGTCAAAAAGTTCGATAACACCGGCGAAGATTTGGAGGATCTGATTTCCATCGGAACCATCGGGCTGATCAAGGCAATCGAGTCATTTTCTCCGGAAAAAGGGACGAAGCTGGCCACCTTTGCCGCCCGCTGTATCGAAAATGAGATTTTGATGCACTTGAGATCTCTTAAAAAGACCCGCAAGGATGTCTCTCTCCATGATCCGATCGGCACCGACAAGGAAGGCAATGAAATCACCTTGATTGATATTTTGGGCACCGAAACGGACGATGTCGCCGAAATGGTGCAGCTCAAAATTGAAAAATCGAAAATTTACGCCCATTTGGACATTCTCGATCCGCGCGAACAGGAAGTGATCCGCGGCCGGTTCGGTCTGGAAGCGGGCGGGGAAGAACGGACCCAGCGGGAAATCGCCAAGGAACTGGGCATCTCGCGCAGCTACGTCTCCCGCATCGAGAAGCGGGCGCTGATGAAGCTGTACCACGAATTTTACAAGGCGAAACGGTAGAAGATCCATGACGAAAGGCAGTTCGCATATATTCAGGCAGCGAATTCGTTTTATGCGGAATGGAAAGAGAATTTTCCAGCAAAAAAGCTTCTGCTATTCGAAGAAGCTTTTTTGCTTTGTTTAGAAATTGCGAACGCAAAGTTGGCAAAGAAATCCGATTTCTAAACCCTAAATTGATTGCGATATTCACGAGGTGTTTTATATTCTGATTACCGGACAGGGGATGGAAGCAGTTGTTGCAAAAAGGCGGGTTATACCAGTAGCGGGGAGACCCGCTTCTCAGGCTGTCAAGAAAGTATCGGTAGGCATTTTTTATGCAAAAGTGCAGCGGGCGCGAACTCCCCATTAATCGGAGCGTTTTGCGCTCGCAGCGTGGACAGGAAGTGCAAAAAATCAACTAATCCGATCATTTTGTCTATTCTCGACCGATTAAATGCAAAAAAGCAATTATTTCTCCGCTTTTCTCCGGCTAACGCTTGTTTAGTCGGAATTAAGTGCGTCTAGGGAATTATTTTTGCGATCGGAACGGGATATCATCCAAATAAGTATCGCTGTGCACCTATTTGCCTTTTTTCCTGGGCTTCGTTGGCTTGTGCCCGCCACTTGCGATTTTCAGCCAATAAAGCAGAGAGATAGGAAGGGAGAACGAGGCAAGGCAGAATCGGATTTTCAGATCACCGTAGACTCAACATGCTGCTATACTCTTTCTGAGCCTAGAGAAATGCGTCTCCTCCCGACCACGGAATCTTTTGAGCAGTGAATGCAACCTTGTGTTACGGAAAAGGACATGAAGCACAGCGACAGATAGCGAATTCGGCTATCATGAAGACGGTGGGAAATAGGAATGGAGGACGCAGGAGAATGAAAAGCTTCTGCATAAACAACGGTTCTGTAAACTTGCATGTTCTGGAGAAAGGAGAAGCCGGCCAAGAAAGCCCCTCTTACTGATTGTTTGCGGTTTTTGGGAATCTGCCGAGAGGGCGCTTCCGCTCCTCGACAGGCTTTCCGGTCATATCGTAGCTTTCAGCTTTCGGGGAAGAGGATCAAGCTCGACACCGAAAACCGGTTATACGCTGGCCGACCATCTGTCGGATATCGAAACGGTGGTCAACCATTGCGGCCTTAACGACGATTACAAAAAAATGCTCCCTCATTGCAGGATTGTTGAGTTTCACAACTCGGGTCATATGATTCCCGATGAAGAGCAGGAGAGATATATCGAAGAAGTACGGTTAACTTTAAATAGTTCATGCAGGCAACCAATGAAAAAAGGAGTCTAATCCACGCCCCTGATTGGAAGATCCGATACGGAAAGGAAGCGTACTCATGCGATTTCGTCAGGTTCATCTTGATTTTCATACTTCCGAAGCGATAGCGCCGATCGGAGCCCGTTTTGACAAGAAGCAGTTTCAGGAGCTGCTGATGCGGGCCCATGTCGATTCCGTCACGGTTTTCTCCAAATGCCACCACGGCTGGGCTTACCATCCCTCGGAGGCGAACGAAACGCACCCCGGGCTAAGCTTCGATTTGCTCGCGGCGCTCATCGAGGCTGCCCATGAAATCGGTGTGAAGACGCCGGTCTACCTGTCGGCGGGGGTGGACGAGAAGCTGGCCCGGCGCCATCCGGAATGGCTGATCCGCGACGAAAACGATCAGACCAACTGGGTAAAGGGGTTCCTGGAGCCGGGCTACCATCAGTTTTGCATGAATTCGCCTTATCTGGATATTCTGCTGGAGCAAATCCGGGAGGTTTTGTCCCGGTATGACGCAGACGGGCTGTTTCTGGATATTGTCGGCGTCCGCCGCTGCTACTGCCACAGCTACGTGGTAAGCATCCGCCGGGAAGGGAAGGACCCGCGCGACGAGGCAGCCATGCAAAGCCTTTGGGAAAAAACCTATGCGGCCTATGCCGCCCGGGTGAAGGAAACGGTTGAATCGGTCAAGCCGGGGCTCCCGATCTTTCACAACAGCGGGCACCTCACGCGAGGCCGGCGGGACCTGGTTTGCATGAACACGCATTTGGAGCTGGAATCGCTGCCGACCGGAGGCTGGGGCTATGACCATTTTCCGCTTTCGGCCCGTTATGCGCAGACGCTCGGGGTCGATTTTCTCGGCATGACCGGAAAATTTCATACCTCCTGGGGAGAATTCGGAGGCTACAAGCATCCGAACGCGCTCCGTTACGAAACCGCGCTCAGCCTCGCCAACGGCGCGCGGTGCTCGATCGGCGATCAGCTGCACCCGGACGGCCGGATGGACGAAGCGACCTACGAGCTGATTGGCGCGGCCTACCGCGAGGTGGAGCGCAAGGAAGCCTGGTGCGTGAAGGTGGCGAATGTCGCGGATGTGGCGCTGCTGTCGCTGGAAGCGGCCGGCGTCCACCCGAAGGCCAAAGCGGAGCCGGGACGAGCGGCGGATGCCGACGCCGGTGCCGTTCGCATGCTGCTGGAGGGGAACCTGCTGTTTGACGTCATTGACAAAACACATGATTTTACTCCGTATAAAGTGCTGATTTTACCGGACTATGTGGCAGTGGAGGAGGAACTGCGGGACAAGCTGGAACAATTTTTGCTTCAGGGCGGGAAGCTTTTTGCAACGGGATGGTCCGGGCTTGATCCGGAGGGAACCCGCTTCGCAATCGACTTCGGGGTGAAGCACACGGGAGAGAACCCGTACCGGCCCGATTATTTTCGCCCGCTGTTCAAGCTGGAGAGCCTGGGAGAAGCCGCTTATGTGTTTTATTCCCGGGGACAGCGAATTGAGCTTGCCGGCGGAACGGAGCTTGGCCGCCGCGAAGACCCGTATTTCAACCGCGATGTATTTGCGTTTTGCTCCCACCAGCATACGCCATGCAGTTACGCTTACGGGGGGCCGGGCATGGTGGAAAGCGGCAGCGGAATCTATTTTGCCTGGAACGTCTTTGAGGACTACGCGGACAAAGGAAGCCTGATTTTGAAGGAAGCGGTTCTTTACGCGCTGAACCGGCTGCTTCCGGACAAGACGCTGCAAACCGGTCTGCCCGCCCAGGGCGTCGTCACGCTGCAGGAGCAAAAGGAAGAGAAGCGGTTCGTCAACCACCTGCTTTACGCTTCCCCGGTCCGCCGCGGGAGGAACATCGAAGTGATTGAAGATATCGTTCCGCTCCATAATGTTCCGGTTTCCGTCCGGACTTCCCGCCGTGTCACAAAGGTATACCTTGCTCCTCAGCTGGAGCCGCTTTCTTTTCATCAGGAGGTCGGCGCGGTTTCTTACACCGTTCCCCGGCTGGAATGCCATCAGATGGTGGTTCTCGATTATGAATAAAGGAGACGGAAGATGAACATACGGTATGACTGTTTTCCCAATGGGCTTCATAAGGCGCTTACCCTGAGCTTTGACGACGGGCGGATTTACGACAAAAGACTGGTGGAAAAGCTGAACGAATACGGCTTTAAAGGGACGTTTCATTTGAACAGCGGCACGCTCGGCAAGGAAGGGTTCCTTTCTCCCGATGAGGTGCCTTCCCTGTTTGCGGGACACGAAGTATCGGCCCATACCGTAACGCATCCTTTTCTTGAGCAGTCTCCTCCCGAGCAAGCCGTGGGGGAGATAATGGAGGACCGCAGGGCGCTGGAAGCTTTGGTCGGTTATCCGGTTCGCGGGATGAGCTATCCGTTCGGCACCTATAACGAACAGGTGGTTTCGCTTTTGCCCGCTCTGGGAATCGAATACGCCCGAACGGTGGAAAGCCACGGGCGGTTTGATATGCCGGCGGATTTTTTGAAATGGCATCCGACCTGCCACCACAAAGAGATGGCGGAATGCGCCGTCCGGTTTGCAGCTTTGGGGCAAGGGCATTCGAGAATGGCGCTGCTTTATGTATGGGGGCACAGCTACGAATTTGAGGACGACCGCAATTGGGAGCTGCTGGACCGGTTTGGCGAGGCTGCGGGCGGCAAAGCGGATACTTGGTATGCCACCAATGCCGAGATCGTTTCTTATGTCTCCGCGCTGAAGCGGCTCCGTTTTTCGGCGGACTGCGGATGGGCGCACAACCCCTCCGCGCAGAGCGTATGGGTGAGCGTGGACGGGAGCGCGGCGGAATTGCCGGGCGGAAAAACAACGAGCCTTCGCTAAAATTGCCAACCCGCCGGGGAACGCCTAAAAGGACAACAACGGAGCCGGTTTCTGCGGAATATGGTTGCACGGGAAAGGAGAGGATCGGCGATGCGGGATCGCAAAAGCGGGTATGGCGTGTGTCCGAACGACGAGGGGTGTCCGGTTGAATTTACACTGGACGTTATTGGAGGCAAGTGGAAAGGCGTGCTTTTGTATCATTTGATGAATGGACCCAAACGGTTCAACGAGTTCCGGCGCATCTGCCCGGCCGTCACGCAGCGGATGCTGACCCTGCAGCTGCGGGAGCTGGAGGAAGACGGGATTGTGCACCGTGAAGTGTACAAACAGGTACCGCCAAAGGTCGAGTATTCGCTGACGGAGTTTGGACGGACGCTGATCCCGGTGATTACCGCCATGAAAGAATGGGGCGAAGCTTACAAGAAGGCGGGACGTGTTTCCGTTCAGCCGTAACAAACGCAGAGAAACGGTGCTTTTCCCTGTGTGACCGGGAGAAGCGCCGTTTTTGATTCGGAGAACAAATAGATACTATATCACATAAATGTGCGTTAGCGCGGCTTTAGGATGCGGGCGTGATCCGGACGACTGCAACCGAGAGGCTGGAGCCGATCAATGCCGCAAGCCTTCGGAAAGCGCACGCGCTGCTGGAAACGGGCCGTACGGTCGGCAAGGTGGTGGTGGAGCGTTTTTGATTTCATCGGGAAGAAGAGGGAAGCCAGTTGGGAGTTCGGGTTTTGGCGGAAGGCCAACATTGGTTCGGGGTCGGCCTCGCAGCGTTGCACTGAATAGCTTTCGGCTGCGACATCGGTTACTTTCGGCGGGTATGAATAATGCTAAAATAGAGCAATACCTATCGCTGCAAAGGAGAAAAAGGATGAACCGCTCCCGTCGTAATCGCCGCTTTTTATCCATGTTTTTGACGCTTTTTCTGATTGCTCAAGTCTTGCCCGTCCGCCCGCTTCAGGCGCAGGGGGGCAGCCTTGAAGGTGCCGTTGCTACGGCTTCCTTGGCTCCGGCCGAGCTCACGCTCGACTGGACCTCCCATGACAACCTGATCACCGGGATGATGGAGCATTACGCGTACGGAAACGGAGTCTACGTTGTGCCGATTGACGGAGGATACGTAAAGACGTCCAAAGACGGACTGGTCTGGAAGACGAATTGGGTAGGCACCAACAACAGCTTTATCACGATCATTTGGGGAAAAGGGATGTTCTTCGGGTTCATGGAGGAAGCGAACCATACTTCGATATGGACGTCCAAGGACGGCGCCAAGTGGACGAAGACCGCCAAGAGCATCCCTACGCCATACATAAGAGCCGTCGTATGGAGCGGAAAACGGTACGTCGCTGCCGGTGGAACCTATTCGGAAGGCATGATCTATTCCTCGGACGACGGCTTGACCTGGACCAAGCGAAGCTCCGGCCTGAAAATGGACATCAAGAGCCTGGCTTGGGGAAATGGGACCTTTGTCGCTCAGAGCTACGGCGGAGGCGCAGTGTCGGTATCGAAGGACGGCATCGCCTGGAAAAGGGTTGAGACCCATCAGCCCAATTATGAGGAGATGTGGGGGCTGGCTTTTGGCGGCGGGATGTTTGTCGGCGTAGGGGACATGACTATTATGATTTCCCGGGACGGCTTGAAATGGTCTTATGTCGCGTCGAAGGGCTTTTGGTCGGACGTCCGTTGGGTGAAAGACCGTTTTTTCGTAAGAGGCTTCAACTATACGGATTCCAAAAAGGACGACACCGTACCGGCAAACCTCACCTCCAAAGACGGAAAAAGCTGGAGCGCGGCAGGTTTCCTTAACAGCCCGGAGCAATTTGTCCGGATGACGCTGCATAACGGCAAGCAGTTTGTCGCCTATTCAGATTACGGAACTCAAACCTCCACGGACGGAAAAAAGTGGAGGCTGCATTCCAAGTATTCGTTCCGTATGCCGACGAGCCTTCAAGGCGCGGCAAAGGCGGGCGACGGGAAGCTGGTTCTGGTCGGCGGCAAGCTGGATTATTATGACTCGGTCAAGAAGAGCACAACGGAAGCGGTCCAGCTTTCATCCGACGGCAAATGGTCGTCCTCCTCGGTGCAGGGCTATCCCTTATCCAGCGTGGTCTGGACGGGCAGTGAATTTTTTGCCGTCGGGGCTCACGGCAGGATGATGGCTTCGGCAAACGGATCGAGCTGGAAGGCATTACCTTCACCAACAAAGGAAAGCCTGACCCGGGTGATGAAGGCCAAGGATACCTACTACGTAACCGGAACGAAAGGCCTGATCCTGTCGTCCAAGGACAGAAAGAAGTGGACGGTGCACAAAACCAATGTGAAATCGGACATTCATTCGATTGCATGGAGCGGCAAGACATTTGTGGCGGTTGGGGAAGACGGGCTGATTCTGGTGTCGGATAACGGGACCGCATGGACACGAATCAAACGCAATACCGACGTTCCTTATTATGATGTCGTTTGGGGGAACGGACAGTTTGTGGTGACGTCCGCCAGCAACTATTACCCCAACGATTCCTCCACCATTCTTCGCTCGGCTGACGGAAGGAGCTGGAAAGAAGCCGTCTTTAAGGACGGGTTCACGCTCAGAGGCTCCAGTGCGGGTGTTCTCCACGGCATTTCCTTTATCGGCGGCCTGTTTTTCGCGGTGGGCAGCGAGGGCGCCGTGTTCGTTTCCGAGGATGCCGTAAACTGGACGAAGCAGACGGTGCTTTCGGCGGGAGAGTGGAAGCATGCGGTGGAGTTTCGGGGCCGGGTGTACGTCTTTGGCGAATCCGGCATGCTTAACAGCACCGGGAAAATGATCTCCGCCGATCTCAAATCCCTTCGCCGAAGCGAGCATACGCAGTAATAGAAGCCAGGCAAAACCCTTCTGGGCTGGACCATAGACGTCCGGGCTTGATGAAAGGCTTTGTTTGCAGAACCACGGCGCATGAGCATGGGCCGGTGAGCCGCTCGGAAAATGAAGCCAATTTGTTCGCGCAAGTCTCAACCGGAATGGAGTCCCTTGATTGTCAGGCCCGCTGTCGGAAGCTGCTTCCCTTTGGGGACTCCGATGGCGGGCATCTTTGCTGTTTCTTTAGATTGTCCATTCCCTTCAAGGTGTATATATCGTTCGTTGCAAAAAGCAGAGGGGGTTGATGTAAAATTGGAAGAAAGAACCTGTTGCCGAAAGGCATTTGGCCATGGTATATTCTTATTCCGGCCGCAAACGAGATTTTGAAACGAAGCGGTTGGGAATCACGGTTTTTATCGCTGGCTTGCGATAAGGAAGAAAAAAACAGTTGTCAGCCTCGATGAAACGTGTTAAGATGTAATTCCTGTCGCCGAGAGGCGCGGGGCAAGCAAGAAACCAACAT
>NZ_JCAPET010000023.1:0-88670 GCF_059735245.1 Gorillibacterium sp. sgz306347 | reverse complement strand
TTCATTTTCTGTGGTGCCCGCCAGGGCATGGGTGGCTAACGGTTGAAGGCGAGCTTATTTGTTTGAAAAAGTACGGAACCCTCACCCTTTTAATCAAATAAGCTCTGTGGCAACCGTTACATTTTGCAAAGCCTCGTTTTAGGCAAAATAAGCTCACTGGCAACCGTTAGAATTATCCGACGCCCCCCTCGTGCTGCCTACCGTCTCATCCGGCGGATTAACACAAAATTTCTTGGGCTTGCTGCATCTCTTGCCTCCCTTTTCCTCGATCGCGTGTACATAGAAAACACTGGCCTGCAACCTGACCAAATTCTCCTTCTTTATGCAAGCAGCATCCGCTAACCTGTCGCCAGGCAACCTTGAAGCCTAAATAAACATATGCAAAAAAGGCTTCAAAACCTCTCAAGGGTTTCGAAGCCTTTTTTCATTACGTCCGGCTGAGCCGTTACCCATCTGCTGTCCGCTGCTTTAATGGTCACGGTTCATCAAATAATCCGCCAGCTCCAGAAGCCGCCCCGGCTGGGGAAAGCCCGCTTCGGCGACGGCCCGCTTGCCGGATTCGGTCAGTTCCTTGACCATTCGGGCGGATTCTTCGAGGCCGAGCAGATAAGGATACGTCACTTTTTTCTGCTTTTCGTCGCTCTTTAAGGGCTTGCCCAGCTTGGCTTCCTCTCCGGTAAGGTCGAGAATGTCGTCCTGGATTTGAAACGCCAGGCCGATGGAATACCCGAAATGCTCCAGCGCGGCCAGCTGGGCTTCGGTGGCCCCGGCCGTCCGGGCGCCCGCCTTGAGCGAACAAACAATCATGTCGCCGGTTTTGTGCGTATGGATCGCCTGAAGCTCGTCCACGGACGTGATGCCCTGCTCGCCCAGCAAATCGGCGGCCTGCCCGCCGACCATCCCGCCCGGTCCGGCGTAAACCGAAAGGTCTTCCAGAATCGCGGCGCATGCCCCGGCATCCAGACCAACGGTCCGCCGTGCGGAGGCGATCAAATAAAAGGCATGCGTCAGCAGCCCGTCCCCGGCAAGAATCGCCATCGCTTCCCCGTAGACCTTGTGATTGGTCGGCTTGCCGCGCCGGAAATCGTCATTGTCCATCGCGGGCAGATCGTCATGAATCAGGGAATACGTATGAACCAGTTCAACCGCGCAGGCTGCCGGCAGCGCCTTATCGGCGTCGCCCCCGAGAGCCTCTGCGGCGGCCAGCGCCAGAACCGGGCGCATCCGCTTGCCGCCTGCCAGGAGCGAATAAAGCATGGCTTCGCGAAGCTCGGCGGGCATAATCCATTCCGCCGGAATCGAACGGGCCAGCTCCGCTTCCACTTTCGCGGCGCGGTCTTTCAGGTACTCTTCAAACGTTACGGTTACATCCGCCATATATAAGGCCCTCGTTTCTGCCGCCTATTCAAAACTTCCGCCTCGGACGGAAATCAGAGCGCTTCTCCTTCGGGAGCGAACGGCTTCTTGACCGGTTCGCCGTTTTCCTCTACGAGCATTTCGATTTTCCGTTCCACCTGCTCCAGCTTGCGGTTGCATATCTGGGACAGAGACATGCCTTCCTGAAAAAGCTCAATGGCTCGCTCCAGAGGCACGTCGCCGTTCTCCAGCTGACTTACGATTCCTTCCAGGCGCTCCAGCGCCCCTTCAAACGTCAACGTTTCCTTTTCCTCGCTCATTCCCCTGCACCTCCGCCCGTTGGATTATTGCCGTCCGCCTCGCCGCTTTGCTCGATGGACCAGACATGGGCGGTCAGCTTGCCGTCCGTTAATCTGACCTTGACCAGATCGCCGGGCTGAACGCCGTTTATTGTATTCAGCAGCTTCTTTTCCTGCTCGTCGTAAACCAGGCTGTAGCCGCGCGACATCACCTTAAGCGGACTGAGCGCATCAAGCTGCCGGACCTGCGACTGCCAGCGGCTTATGCTCTCCCGAAGCGCCGTACGCATCGCATGGGCAAGCCGCTCGCCGGCCGCCGCCGTGCGGCGTCTCGCATAAAGTGCCTGTTCCTTCGGGTTGAACCGGCCGACGGCCTGCTCCAGCCGCATTTGCCTGCGTCTCGCATCCGAGAGGCGGGCCTTCATGCGGTAGACCAGCTGTTCCTTCAACCGGTCGTGGCGTTCGAGCGGCTGCCGCAGCAGACGCCTCGGATCGGTCATGACCGGGGAACCGGCCGCTTTCTTCAACCGCTCCCGACCGCGCTCCAGACGGAGCAGCAGCGCCCGCTGCAGCCCCGATGACATGACCGTCACCTGCTGCTTCAGTTCCAGGTAATGCGGCACGGCCAGCTCGGCGGCCGCTGTAGGGGTTGCGGCCCGAATGTCGGCGACAAAATCGCAGATCGTAAAATCCGTCTCGTGCCCGACGGCCGAGATGACGGGAATCTGAGAAGCGTGCACCGCCCGGGCGACGATCTCTTCGTTAAAGGCCCAGAGCTCCTCAAGCGACCCGCCCCCGCGTCCGACGATCAGCACATCCGCCTCGCCAAACCGGTTCATGGCTGCAATCGCACGTGCGACGGACGCCGCCGCATTCGTCCCCTGCACCAATACCGGGTACAAAAGAATATGCACCGAGGGAAAACGCCGTTTGAGCGTAATCATGATGTCGCGAACCGCTGCGCCGGTGGGCGATGTGATGACGCCGACCGTCCGGGGAAACCGGGGCAGCGGTTTTTTAATGTGGGGAGCGAACAGCCCCTCCTCCTCCAGCTTCCGCTTGAGCTGCTCGAAAGCAAGGTAAAGGCTGCCGATGCCGTCCGGCTGCATCTGGTTCACATAGAACTGATATTGGCCGTCCCGTTCAAAAACGGAGATGCTTCCGCGCGCCAATACCTTGGCCCCTTCTTTGGGCACGAACGGCAGCCGCTGGTTGTAGGAGGAAAACATAATGCTTTTCAGCCGGCTTTCGGCATCCTTGAGCGTAAAATACATATGGCCGCTGGAATGATGCGTGAAATTGGAAATTTCCCCGCGCACCCAGATGTTCTGGATCAGGGGTTCGTTTTCCAGCATGCGCTTGATCAGCCGGTTCAGCTCTTTGATCGACAGGATGCGGTCGTCATCCTGCCGGATGGATTCAAAGCGCGGAGCCATGGGACTCCGCCTGCCGCGCGGCTTCCAGCGTGTTCTTCAGCAGCATGGTGATGGTCATGGGGCCGACGCAGCCGGGAACGGGCGTCAGATAGCCGGCAGTTTGCTCCACATCGGCAAAATCCACATCCCCGCACAGCTTGCCGTACTCGTCCCGGTTCATGCCGACATCGATCACAACCGCACCCGGTTTGACATACTCGCTTGTCACCATCTTTGCCCTTCCGACGGCGGCGATCAGAATATCCGCCGTTTTCGCGACCGCAGGCAAGTCCTCCGTACGGGAGTGGCAAACCGTAACCGTCGCGTTTTCCCGCAAAAGCAGCATCGCCATCGGTTTGCCGACGATGTTGCTGCGGCCGATGACAACGGCGTTCTTGCCGGCCATGGGAATGTTAAGGTATTTCAGGATTTCAATCACGCCTGCAGGCGTGCAGGGCAGAAGCGACGGTTTGCCGATCATCAAATTGCCGACGTTGACCGGATGGAAGCAGTCGACATCCTTGTGAACGGCGATCGCGTCGATTACGTGATCCTCGTTGATGTGAGCGGGCAGCGGCAGCTGCACCAAAATCCCGTTGATCTTGTCATCCTTGTTTAACGTATCAATCAGCGTCAAAAGCTCGGCTTCCTTTGTTTCGGCCGGAAGCCGGTGCACCTCGGAATAGATCCCTACTTCCTCGCAGGACTTGGCTTTGTTGCGGACGTAGACGGCCGATGCCGGATCTTCGCCGACCAAAATGACTGCCAGACCGGGAGTGCGGCCCTGTTCGGCCAACTGCCGGACTTCACGCTTGATGGTTTCGCGGATGGAGCCTACAATTTCCTTGCCGTTGATGATCTGTGCCGTCATTCGATCCAAACCCTCCTTATAAACTCGCGGTATATTTGGCTTTAAGCGGTTCGACCTCTCCGATCATTTTGCCGAGTACGCCGTTTACGAACTTCCCGGACTCTTCCGTTCCGAAATGCTTGGCCAGCTCGATCGCTTCGTTCACGACGACCTTGGGCGGAACGTCATTCCGGTAAATCATTTCATAGGCGGCCAGCCGCAGCACTTCGCGGTCGATTTTGGACAACCGGTCCATTTTCCAGCCCTTTAAATAGTCCGTCAGCATTTCATCAATCGCAGGCAAACGGGATGCGGTCCCTTCTACGAGCTCCTGAATGAATTCGACCGCGATGTGCTCGCCTTCAACCTGCAGCCCGGCCTCATTGTCATGCTCCGCTTCCGTTATGGCCGCGACGATCGCATCATGCGGCGTAACATCGTTCATTTGCATCTGATACAAGCATTGGATCGCAATTTCCCGTGCGACTCTTCGTTTCATTCGTCTTCCCCCTGGAAGAGTATTTTGTAAAACATCCCCATTCCGTCCAAGTCATACCGGCCAGAGGGTGGGCGGCCCGGACAAGCCGGGACCGCAACAAAAAAGGCCAGCCCGGAGACTGTCCCTTCTACGGATTCATCTGAACATTCTCCACCGTTCCGTCAACCACTGCCTCAGCTCGCCGAATCCCAGCAGGGGTTCGCGCCGATCCAGTTTCCTTCCCACATAATACCCGATAAAAACAAGGAAAGCAAAGATCAGCATGTCCCAGAACCCGGAAATGAGATACACCAGGCCGAGCACAAAGCCGCAGGCGGCTCCGGCGATCTTGCCGCGGTGCCGCTCCCAAAGGTCAAGCCACATGAAGGAATCTCACTCCTATTCCACTCTGCTTTTGAACGTGTGGGGGTTTTGCACGACGTTTGCCACGAAGACGGAAACCTGCGCCACCGGAATGCCGGTGATGTCCTCGATGTGGTTCTTCACGCCCGCCTGAATCTCTTCGGTAATCGCCGGAATCGACGTTTCCCCGTCCACCACGCTTCTCAGCTCGATGGCAAGCCCGGCATTGTCCACGCGAATCCGCGCTTTCAGGTCACGGACGCCGCGCGAGCGGGATGCCGCCTTGAGCGCCAGGTTTTCAATCGTGTCGAGCGAAATGCGCACGTCGCCGTATTCCGTCCGCTGGTCAATCGACGGAACGTTCGGGCTGGCGGTGCGGACGGATATGTACAGCACCCGGACAGCGACAATCAAGAGCAGGCAGCAGACCGCGATGACCACGGCGGCGACGGTTTTGTCGGAATAAACGTCGTACAGAAAAGTTTGCCCCTGTTCCTGCGTAATGGCTCCAAAAGAAAAAAGCAGTGCGACGACCAGGGCGGCGATGATTGCCAAGCTGAACAAGAACAGCAGAAAACGGTCAATAATTTTGGCCACGGCTGTAGGTCCCTCCTGAACTAAAGGACCCCCCGCGTCAGAGCCGGGAGGCTCTATACGGGAGGGGTTCAATCTGCGTCTTTGCGGATCCCGGCTTCGGGACGTTACTTCACCCGGTTTACGGGAGCGTCGTCCTCCTGGATCTTATCCTGTCCTTTAAACTGGACATCGTGAATGTGGACGTTGACTTCCACCACATCGAGGCCGGTCATCGATTCGATCGCCCGCTTTACATTGTCCTGGATTTTCCCCGCTACCTCGGGGATTTTAAATCCATATTCGATGACGATGGAAACGTCAACGGCGGCTTCCTTTTGGCCTACTTCGACTTTCACGCCTTTGGCGAGGTTTTTCCGGCCGAGAAGCTCGGCTACGCCGCTGGCAAATCCGCCGCTCATGCCGGCCACGCCTTCTACTTCCACCGCGGCCAATCCGGCAATGACCTCAATCACTTCGGGAGCGATCTGGATGTTGCCCATTTCCGTTTTTTCGTAATCGGGAACAATCGTGCTCATATTCTCATAACCTCCAGGAAAACGTGCAAACTGGGCCGTGCTTGGGGCAAGGCAAAGTTTGTCTTATTATTATAGTATAGCATTTCGGCCCAATTATGACAAACGGCAAACCTACGAATTGGGGTCGTTCACATCGTGTTCTTCAAGGAATTTGATATCGAAGTCGCCGGACAGAAAGCGCTTGTGCTCCAGCAGCTTGAGATGAAACGGAATTGTGGTCGCCACGCCGTCCACGGCAAATTCCGTGAGCGCCCGTTTCATCCGGGCGATGGCTTCCTCCCGCGTGCTTCCCCACACGATCAGCTTGGCGATCATCGAGTCGTAGTGGGGCGGAATCGTATACCCCTGATAAGCCGCGCTGTCCACCCGGACGCCGAGCCCGCCCGGCGGCAGGTAAAATTGAATTGTCCCCGGGGAAGGCATGAAATTGCGGAACGGGTCTTCCGCGTTGATCCGGCATTCGATCGACCAGCCGTTCCAGCGGATATCTTCCTGCGTGAAAGAAAGAGGCTCTCCTTCGGCGATGCGGATCATTTCCTTGATCAGATCAACGCCCGTGACGAGCTCCGTAACGGGATGCTCGACCTGGATGCGGGTGTTCATTTCCATAAAATAAAACTTGCCGTCCGGTCCGAGCAGGAATTCCAGCGTTCCGGCACCGGAGTAGTTGACGGCTTTTGCCGCGCGGACGGCCGCTTCGCCCATGTCGCGGCGAAGCTCCGGCGTAAGCGTTGTGCAGGGCGCTTCCTCGATCAGCTTCTGCCGACGCCGCTGGACCGAGCAGTCCCGCTCGCCCAAATGCACCGCGTTGCCGTGCTTGTCCGCGATGATTTGGATCTCGACGTGCTTCATTCCCGTCAGGTATTTCTCCAAATAGACGCCGGCATTGCCAAACGCCTTCTCGGCCTCCTGCCGCGCGGTTGTAATCTGCTGGACGAGCGCCTCTTCGTCCTCGGCGATGCGGATGCCTCTTCCCCCGCCGCCTGCGGTCGCCTTGATGATGACCGGATAGCCGATTTCTTTGGCGATGCGCACCGCCTCGTCCAGGTCTTCGATAAGGCCGTCCGAGCCGGGAATGACCGGCACGTCCGCCTCTTTCATCGTCCGCTTCGCCTCGGATTTATCCCCCATGCGGGTGATCGCATCGGGCGAAGGACCGATAAAGGAAATGCCGCAGCGCGAGCAGATTTCGGCGAAGTCCGCGTTCTCCGACAGGAAGCCGTAGCCCGGATGAATGGCGTCGGTTTCCGTAAGCGTCGCCACGCTCATGATATTGGTCAGGTTCAGGTAGCTGTCTTTCGAGGCAACGGGTCCGATGCAGTACGCTTCATCCGCGAGCCGCACATGCAGGGCGTCGCGGTCCGCCTCGGAATAAACGGCGACCGTGTAGATCCCCATTTCCCGGCAGGCGCGAATGATGCGCACGGCAATTTCGCCGCGGTTCGCAACCAAAATTTTCTGGAATTTCATTGAATGTCCCCCCGGCGGTTACTGCGCTTTCACGAGAAACAGCGGCTGCCCGTATTCGACGAGCTGACCGTTGTCCACCAGCACTTCCACAATTTCACCCTTGACTTCCGCTTCGATCTCGTTCATCAGCTTCATTGCTTCGATGATGCAGACGACCGACTTCTCATTCACTTTGCTGCCCGGGCCTACGAACGGAGAAGCATCCGGCGACGGAGCTTCGTAAAACGTGCCGACCATAGGCGAAACAATCGTATGTAAGGCTGCGGAGGGGAGGTTGTCCGATACGACGGATACGGTCGCTTCCACATCGGTCCGTACGGGCTCCTGTACGGGCGCGGCGGGAGGAGCGGCGTATACCGCCGCCGCCTGAGGGGAAGCCACGACAACGGACTCGGTCCGGCCAGGCTTGCGGATAAACAAGCGGCTGTTCTCGTTCTGAATCTCCAGCTCCTGGAGAGATGATTGATCGACAAGTTTGATCAGTTCTTTGATCTCGCTTAGCTTGAACACGGAATCTTCACTCCTTTGGATGGTTCGGTCGCCCGGGCCGCTTCCTCAAGAAAGGGCCGCAAGGCCAAACGAAAGACCCGTCCGGCCATACTGCCCGGCCATGAGAATAAAGCGCTGCCGGACCGTTGCTGCGGGCGGGGCCTGATTGGATAAAAAGCAGGAACGGCGCGGTTTCCGCAGTTCTCTCATCCCTGTGAGCCGGCGTTCGGCCGCTCCAAGCGACGAATGTATTATACCACAAACAAGGGAAAGGGAAAGAGCCCGGCATAGCCGGGCCCGCGGGCGGCGGAGTTTCCTTATTCGGCTTTGTACTGCACGGATACCTTATCCGGCCCTACCCCAAGCTCCGAAGTGACCAGATCGACGATGCTGACGGCCTGGCTTTTTTCCAGTTTTTCCGCCTGCACGACGACCTTCCATTTGCCGTTGTCCTGCAGCAGCACCGCCTGCTCGAACCCGTCGTTCAATAGCTGCTCTTCAATCCGGGTCTGCCGGGCCTGCTGGTCCTCCAGCTTGTAGTAGTCGTCCCAGGCTTTCGTTTGCGCCGCGACGTCCTGTTTGGCATCGGCCATCACGTTGGAGAGATCATCCATCTTCTTGTGAAGCTCTTCTTCTTGAGCGATCTGCTCATCGGTAAAATAACTCCCCTGCTCCTGTCCTTGGCTTTCCAGCTGCTTCAGAATATCCGCGTCGGACAACGCTTTGCCCCCGCTTTGGTCTGCGGCTTCGCCGCCGCCGGCCGCCGCATCGCCCGTTTGGGCATCCGCCGCCTTCCCGCTGGTCGTTTCCGCCGCTTCGTCACTGTTCGCCGCCGCATCGCCCGGCTCCGCACCGCCCGGGAGAGAATCCGTCAGCCCCGGGTCCGCGGCGCCTTCCGCTTCCGAGCCGCCCGCCGCTGCGTCCGCCGCCGAACCGGACTCTTGAATGTCCACCTGCACCTGTTCGGTTTGCGCGGGGTCAGCGGCTTCGTTCAGCTTCCCGACATCCTCCGTAAAAAGATAGTACGCTGACAAGACCACCATGAGGCTGAGCATGGACACCAGCCATATCGTTTGCCGCTTGGAATTCATCGATGATTCCCTCCTTCATATTTTACCGCCCTGGGGCGGGTCCTGCTTTTACCGCTTGCTGGGCAGAATCGACACGCGGCCCGGATTGACGTCGAGCCCGCGCTCGACGGCCTCCTGGAGCAGCCTTTTTACGGTGGGGTTCTCCGCGCCTACCGCCACCACGACGACCCCCCGGATCTTCGGCTTGATGTATTTCACCACAACGGGCGACTGGTCGCCCGAAACCTGATACAGCACCACTTCTCCGCTGCTGGACACGTCCGTGATGTTCCGGGTGGCTCCGGCTTTGTCCTTCTCGGCCGTTTCCTGCCGGGTCTGCTTCATCGCTTTTTCGACAACCATTTCCTCCGTGGATTCAATCGTCACCAGCACCTGCACTTCGCCGACGCCGACGATCTTTTCCAGCAGGTCCTTGAGCTGGGCGGCATAAGCATGCTCATAATCGGCAAAAGGCGTTTTGCTTCCGGCGGTTCCGCCCAAAACCGGCTGCGCCTCCCCTCCCGACGGGGCGGGCGAGGCCCGCCCCGAACCGGTCGTGTCCACTTCCCGCACCGTCATCTGGGACAGCACCATCACCAGTACGCCCGCCAGCGCCAGCATCACCAGCCAGAACACCAGCTTGGGGCGCTTCTCGCCTTTGGCGCCGCCCGCCAGCCAGTTTTCCAGGCGTTTGCTCCAGTTTCCCATTCCGGTTCACCTCCTCACTCACCGTTCCTCCACTCGCAGCCGTACCACGCTCACTACAGCCGGATCGATTTGCCATTGGTCGCGCAGGTAAGCCGCAATACCGGCGGTTTCAGCCGCCTCTTCGGCTTCCCCCTCCGCGTTAACCGGCGCATCGCCGGCACCCCCGCTTCCGCCCCGGTTAGTTGACCCGGCTTCTCCAACCGGAGCCACCGGCTTCATCGGCTCGATCATCGCCACCTCTTTCACCGGCTCAACCGGGCGGAAGCCGGTTCCTCCGGACGCCGTGCCGTCCGCCTCGACGGGGGCTAGCACAACCTCCACGCTTTCAACCGTCAGCGCCTGCTCCCGGTCCGTACCCGTCTTCACGCGAACCGAGGAAACCGGTTGGCCGAACCGGCTTTCCACTCCGGCGCGGACGGACTCGGCCAGCCGTTCCTCCGTCAGCCGCCGGGCGTCGGCTTCATTGGCCGCCTTGATCCGCTCCCCCTCCTGCAGGATGCTTTGCAAGGAGGCGTCGCGGCTGCCGGCCGGGCCGGCGTTTGCCGAAGCTCCGCCGCCCCCCGCGGCCTGCCCGATGCCCCGCATGATCCGGTCCATGTCCCAATTCATCCGGAACAGATGCAGCACCGGTGACAAAAGAAGCATCAGAATGAACAGCCCGATCACCGTTTTGACGTATCGCTGCATGGTTTTGGAGGGCAGCAGAAGATCCGCAAAGGAAGCGATCAGAATGACCACAATGATCTGCTTCAGCCATCCGCTAAGCCATTCCACGCCGCAGCCTCCTCAGTTCATCATGAGCGAGGCGTTGCCCGCCGCGATCATGATCGTAATCGACAGAAAGAACATCAGCCCGACGGCGGCCAGCGCGGCGAAGACGAACATCATGTTTTTTCCGATGGTCTGCAGGCAGGAGATGATCGGACTGTCGCCCATGGGCTGAATAACCGCCGCCGAAAGCTGGTAAATGAACGCCATCGCAAAGATTTTCAGTGCCGGAAAAGCGCAGATGAGGATCAGGGCGATGACGCCCGCCAGGCCGACGGTATTCTTCACCAGAGCCGACGCCCCGAGAACGGTGCCGGAGGCCTCCGTAAACATCCGGCCGACCACCGGAATAAAATTGCCGGCGATGTATTTGGCCGTTTTGATCGCGAGCCCGTCCGTGACGGCGCTGGTCGAGCCCTGCACCGAGATGACGCCGAGGAACACCGTAACCGAAAGACCGAGCAGCCCGACCCCGACATTGCGCAAAAGCTTGGCCAGCTGCGTTACCTTGAACCGCTCGCTGAGCGAGCTGACGATGCTGAGCAAAGTGGACAGAAACAAGAGCGGAAAGACAACCGCATAAATCAGCCCGCTGACCGCGTGAATCATGAAAATAAAGAACGGATGCAGCACCGACACCGAAACGACGTTTCCGGCCGAGGCAAGCAGGGACAGAAGAAGCGGAACAATCGCCAGCATAAAATGGACCATGTTTCCGATAGCCGCCTTTGCGTAGCCGATGCAAAGGTTGAAGCTGTTGACGGCCAGCACGATAAGCACCAGGTAGCAAACCGCGTAAGCCACCTTGCTCACCGCCTGCTTTTCAAAAGCGGATTGCATCGTTTCCAGGATCATCGCGAGCACCGCGAGAGCCGAGATGGCGGCCAGAATCTTGCCGCCCTCGATGACTTCATGAAAGAGAAAGCGCAGGAGGCCGCCCAGGGCGGATTTCAGGCTGAAGCCCCCGTCCGCGATCATTTCCTGAAACGAGGGCAGGCGGTTTTCCGGAAAATAGCCCCCGTATTCCTCGGACAACCGGTTCCAATACGTCTCGACGTCGTCCGTGGGAAGCCGGGCCGCCTGCTCCCGGACCGAAGGGGGGACGGCTTTTCCGGCCGTTTCCGTCTGCCCGGCCGCCGGAGCGGCCTCACGGTCCGGCTCCGCCCCGTACGCGCGCCCGCTCAGAAAGACCAGCAGCATCAGCATCAGCGCCAACGCCGGCTTCCAGCGCACGCCGCCGCGCATCCATTCCGAATCCGTCACCCCGCTTCCCCCTTTGGCCCGTCCGCATCGCTTCGCCGTCCGGCCTGCCGTCTCAAGCTGTTATTTTCCAGCTCCGGTCCCGCCTGCCGGATTCACGCCGGAATCAGCTGCACAACCGTTTCCACAATGACGCTGATAATCGGGATCGCCATCACCAGGATGAGAATTTTCCCCGCCAGCTCCACTTTGGAGGCGATGGCCTCCTGGCCGGCATCCCGGACCACCTGCGCGCCGAATTCGGCGATGTAGGCAATTCCGATAATTTTCAAAATGGTTTTGAAAAAGACCGGCTTCACATCCGACTTGTCCGCCAGTTCTTCCAGCACCCGCAGCACGGACGAGATTTTGCCCAGCAGGAACAAAAAAATCAGAATGCCGGTAAAGGCCGCCAGCAAAAAGGCAAACATCGGTTTCTGCTCTTTCAGAATGAGAATGAGCACGGTGGCGATGAACGCGATTCCGACAAGCTGCAAAATTTCCACGGGCGGCCCCCTATTGAAACAAGAAGATCGTTTTGATTTCTTTGAACAGCTCGCTCAGCATGTTGACGACCATAAAAAGAACAACCACGAACCCGATCAGCGTCACCCAGCTGGCCATGTCTTCTTTTCCCATCTGCTTCAGCACGGTCTGGATCATCGCGATGATAATCCCGATCCCGGCGATCTGAAAAATCGCGTTGACATCGATATTCATACGGGCACCCCAGTCTCAGAACATGATCACGACAAGAAGGGCCGATCCGAGAAAACCCAGGCTTTTCCACATTTTGCCGTACCGCTTTTCGTCCTCCGCGGCATTCCGCTCTTCCGTTTGCAAATGGGCGACCGCGAGGCGAAGATGCTTGATCTGGTCTTCGGAATCGGAGATGCCCAGAGTAGACCCCAGCTGCCGCAGCACCTCCCGCTCCGTTTCCTTCAAGGAAGTGCGCTTCCAGCCGTCCAGCACCGCCTGCTCCCAGCATTCGGCGGCGGAAACGCCGGAGCCCGTCCGGTTCATCGCTTCCGCGGCCTGCCCGAAGATGGAGGCGAGCGGCGGCGAAAGCGGCCGCCCGGCCGAGCGCAGCGCGTCGGGGAGCGGAGTCGAGCCGTAGCCGATCTCCGTCTCCAGCCGCTGGAGGGCCAGAGCCAGCTGGCGGAGCTGGCGGGGCCTACGGGCCAGATGGACCGATTGGTAAAGGCCCAGGATGCCGCCTGCCGAAAGCACCATGAGGGCGCCGAGCATTCTCAGCATCGGGCTCCTCCTTCTGCCTGCCGTTCGGGCCCGGCTCGAAGCTCGCGGACGGACGCCGAAAAGGTTTGCCGGGTCCGCGACAGGAGGACCGCCCGGGCGAACAGCCCGCCGTCCAGCAAGCCCGCGAGCGCCGGCCGGCGGCGCACTTCCGCCAGGTCCCGGCCGTGCGCCGTCGCGATGACGCGAATGCCGGCGTTCATCGCTTCCCGGACGGCCTCGGCGTCCTGCGCCGTTCCGATCTCGTCCACCGCGAGAACATCCGGCGACATGGAACGGATCATCATCATCATGCCTTCCGCCTTCGGGCACCCGTCCAGCACATCCGTACGGGGACCGAGGTCGAAGGAGGGCACGCCGCGGACGCACGCCGCGATTTCGGACCGTTCGTCGACCACCGCCACCTTCCGGCTTCCGGCGATTCCCGGCACGCCTTCACTCAGAAGCCGGACCAGGTCGCGAATGAGCGTGGTCTTGCCCTGCTGCGGCGGCGAAACGACCAATGTGTGATGAATGGTCCCGGCCTCCCGGTCGAGCAGCTTCGGGAGCACGGCCGAGGCGGTGCCCCGCGCTTCCCGCGCGATGCGAATGTTGAAGCCCGCCACGTCGCGGATGAGCCGGACGCGTCCGCCCTCCAGCACCGTCCGCCCGGAAAGACCGACGCGGTGCCCGCCGGCTACCGTAATGAACCCCCGCCGCAGCTCTTCCTCAAAGCTGTAAAGCGAGTGGCTTGTCAGCAGATCGAGCAGCCGGGCACATTCGTCCCGTCCCGGCACATACCCGCGCGAAGGATCGCTGCCGGGCGTCCCGTCTGCTGCCGGAAAAGCGTTCTTCCCCGCATAAAGAATTTCCAGCGGCCGCCCTTCCCTTATCCGGATTTCCTCCAGCTTGGCCGCCACGTCGGCGGGCAGGCCCGCCACAACGCGTTTCACTCCCGGCGGCAGCAGATCCAGCACTGGCTCCGGCATCCCCGGTCCCCCTTTCCGCTATTACTGGTTCATCTATATGCTTGTACGGCAAAAATATGACTCTCTCATTTTTTTAATATGCCGAAAAAGATGAAGCTTACCCCGATCAAAATCCAGGCCATCTTGGAGAAAGAAAGCTTGTCCGACAGCCCGATCAGCCCGATGCTCGTCGTCGTCAGCAGAATGAGCGGCCCGGTTACGGCAAGCCCGGAATTAACCAGTAGCGCCTTGTCCACCTGATTGAGCTTCAGCATAATCAGCGCCGCAATAATCTCGATGCCGCCGGACATGGTCCGAAGCGCGGCCATGCTCAGCACAAATTTGTTTAGCACCTTTTTCCCTCCTTTTGTTCCCGGCTGTGAAGCATTCTTCTTCATGCTATGCGGGCTTGTTCGCTTTTAGGCATCCTACGGCGGATGCGGGAGCGGACAATAGAACGCCGCTCACTTCCGCTGGGCGTTTGGCATAGGATGAAGAAGACTTTTTGCAAAGGAGAGCTTAGGATGACGATGGAGACGCCGAACTGGCCGGCCGAATTGACCGACCCGACGGGAAGGCGCCGCGCGAAGCCCCGCTCCGCCGGAAAAACCATGGTAATGGACCGGGGACTCGGTCTTGCGGCTTACCGGGATTTATTGGAAACGGCGGGAGCGTATATCGATACCATCAAGCTGGGGTTCGGAACGGCCGCCCTTTATACGAAGGAACAGCTCAAGCAAAAAATCGGCTGGGCCCGCAATTACGGAATCTGCATTCACCCGGGAGGAACCTTTCTTGAAGCGGCGGTGCACCGGAACTGTGTAGACGAGTATCTGAAGGCGGTCGTAAATCTTGGCTTTGACGGATTGGAGGTTTCGGAGGGTACCATTGAAGTAAGTCCGGCACTGCGGCGGGAGCTGATTGAACGGGGGCTGGCCCACGGACTGCGGGTCTTTACGGAATTCGGCAAAAAAAGCTGGGGCTCGCGGATCGAAATTGACGACCTGCTCGCCACGGTGGAGGACGATCTCCGCAGCGGCGCGGAAACGGTGACGGTGGAAGGCCGTGAGTCCGGTGCGGGAGTGGGCGTTTATGATGAAGAGGGACGCTGCCGGGACGAGGACGTCCTGGAAGCGCTGCGGAGAACAAACGACCCGAACCGGCTGCTGTGGGAGGCGCCCAAAAAAGATCAGCAGGCCCATCTGATCGCTCTGATCGGGAGCGATGTAAACCTTGGAAACATCGTCCCCGACGATGTAATCCCGCTGGAAGCGCTCCGCCGCGGGCTCCGGTCCGACACGTTCTATCTGGACGGCAGCGGCCTGCTGGCGGAGTCCGGCAGCGGAGCCGGATGGGGATGACCCAGCGGATGCGGGTGCGGGTGCTGCCCTTTCTCACAAACGGCATCGCCGAGGATCTGGCGGGCCGGACCGCCGTCGTCATCGACGTGCTGCGGGCAACCAGCTGCATCACGGCAGCTCTTGCGGCGGGGGCGGCCGAGGTGCTGCCGGTGGAAAGCCCCGAGGCCGCCCTCTCCCTGCGGGGGCCGGGCGATTGGTGCGGCGGGGAGCGCGGCGGGCTCAAGCCGTCCGGTTTCGAGCTTGGAAACAGCCCCGCCGAATACCTGACGCCTGCAATCCGGGGAAGGCGGATTCTGGCCGCCACTACAAACGGCACCCGGGCGCTTGCCGCTGCGCAGGACGCTTCCGCCGTGATCGCCTGCAGCCTCCTGAATGCACAAGCCTGCGCCCGGATGGCCCGTTCGTTTGGCCGCGACATCGTTGTGTTATGCGCCGGCACGAAAGGCCGCTTCTGCGCGGAAGACGGACTGGCGGCCGGGTTGTTCATCGAGGAGCTGCTGCAGGCCGGACCGGATGCGGGCCGCGAAAGCGACGCCCCAGCTTCCTTTCCGTTCGCAGCCTCCGCGGCTTCCGCTCCCTTACTCCATCTCGACGACTTCGCGCAGACGATGGTCGCCTTCTATTATCAAGCCCGGCCCCGCCTGTCACGTATCCTGCTTCTGTCCGAGTCCGGCATCCGTCTCCGCCGGCTCGGCTTCGGCCGCGACGTGCTGGACTGCGCCCGCGTCAATTGCTTCGAAGCGGTCCCCGTGCGGATAGGCGCTTCGCTTCAGCTCTACCGGGAGGAGTCGCAACCAATCGAGAGCGTTTGAGGTCCTTTCGTTCTAAACCGTCTTGTCCCTCATAAATTGGTTAAAGACGAGACGGAGGGCGGGGGACGGTTTCCTCCCTCCGCGTCCGACAGGCAGGCCGGTGTGCAAACGCCTGCGTCCGTCCGGGGGGTTGGGAGAATGGAAGGCAACTACATGCTGCTCGTACTGATCGTGATCGGTCTGGCCGGGCGGTCCAACATCATCACCACGGCGGCCTGCATCCTGCTGGCCGTCAAGCTGCTCAGCCTGGAGCGGTTTTTGCCGGGTCTTGAACGGCGGGGACTGGAGCTCGGTCTTCTTTTTTTGACCATCGGGGTCCTCGTTCCGTTCGCAAGCGGCAAAATCACCTTTAAGGACATCGGCTCCGTTTTGCTGACCTGGCCCGGCCTGATGGCGCTGCTCGGCGGCGCGCTGGCCGCCTACATGAACGGCCGGGGGCTCGACTTCCTGAAAGTGGACCCGCAGATAGTGGTCGGCCTGGTTATCGGCTCCATCGTCGGGATTGTATTCTTTCGCGGCATTCCCGTCGGTCCGCTTATGGCGGCCGGGCTGACGGCTTTTTTGCTCAAAGCGTTTCAATTGATCGCCGGGCGTTTTTTATGAGACAACAAAAAGCAAGGCCGGCCCCGCTTGTTTCAGGGGTCGGCCTTTTGGGTTTGGCTAAGGACGTCCATCGTTCCTTTGACACTATACGACCCATTTGCGTCCTCGCATACGATCTTGTACTTCCAAGTGCCTTTCGATAAATCAAGACGAGCCTGATCGTTTATTTCCTGCCCCTTTTGCTCGTAGACAAGTTTTTCATCGGGAGAAATCAATAAGAAGGTAAAACTACCGCTTTGCAGCTCTGCTTGTACTTTCAAATTTAACAAGGCGTTTTCCTTTACGTCAAAAGGAATGCTGCGATCACTTGTAAAAGCCGTAAACCGAACCACCTCATTAATGACGAGTGGCTTTGATTCCTTTTTAAAAAGGTATTTATTAACATAATGGTTACAAATGTAACGAGCATGCTAACCGAAACGGATAATACAATTCTCTTGAAAAGACTCATAGCCGGCCTCCATCCAGGAACTAGACTTTTAGCATGGCATCTCTTGGTGAAACTCTTGAACTTTGCACTTTAATGATAACCCAACAAACGATGAACAGGAGAGCGGCGAAGCCTAAAGTAATGAGATAGACGATCCCGTCAATCTGATAAATCGAAGTCGGAAAACCAAAAAAGTGACCCATTTTTTTGTTAAGGTAATAGGTTAAAGAAACCATTCCAACGGTTGCCAAACCATATGTAATGCTGATACATAAACCGATTCCGCCTACGAAAACTTTAACTAAATAACGATCTCTAATTCCGAGCGCTTTTAGTAGGCCGATCTTTTTCGTAATCCCCTTCATCAGAAACAAAACAAGTAAGAGCAGGACGACCAGGCTGATGATAAGTACGACAGCAGCATTTATGAAAATATCCTTTTTGGCATTGTATTTGTCCAGATAATTGTACTTGACGGTTTCTACTTGGTGCTGTCCCAATAAATTCTCATGGCTGCTTAAAAACTGCTTATAGCTTTGACTCCCGTTTTCGCCTTGAAAGTACAGGAATGTAATATTGTCGTCTGACTCCCAATTGGGTTGATTTATGGCGTAGCTTTCCCGTGATAGAAATAAAGCTCCTTTGAAGTAATCTATGCTGTCATCCAAAATGCCTGCCACTGTATATTCTCCTACCGTTTCCAAATCCACTTCCTCGCCAAGTGAAACGGGAGCCTCCAATTTTTCTCCTACCGTTGCATGAAAATAGTCGGAGGCAAACTTCCCGAGCACGACTTCCTTCGCTCCTTTATACGGCAGACGTCCCTCTTTGATATATTTGCCAAGCTCATTTTCCAGAAATTCATTGTCCACGCCGTATATCCAATAATGAACTTGCTGAAAAGTCTCTTTGGAGGTATGGGTAAATAAATTCCGAGTGGTAACTCCGTATGCGCGTATGTCTTTGGATGAATTGGTTTTCCACTCCTCCGTGAAACCCGTAATCTGGTCAAATAACTTGAATCTGATTTTTCCGTCGGCATCCGTTCGTCCGTTGAATTCCACATCCGGCATGGCTAGCTTGGCGGATTGCGCCGAGAAGGTGACGACCTGCATGCCTAGATAAAACAGCAGGAAAGCGACAATGGTCAAAAATACAAACAGGGACATCTTCTTCTCAAAAAATACGTTAATAAAAAGCTTTTTTTTCATCCGGTCTGCCCCCTAAAGCTCAATCAATTGGTCGGCATAAGCGTCAAAATCACTGGAGTGACTTGTTACTATTCCGAGCTTGTTGTTGGCATGACAATACTCACTTATAAATGCAGCAATTCGGCTTGCATTGTCCTGATCTAAATTTGAAACGGGTTCGTCGCAAATAAGTAGGGAAGGGTTCTTGACCAGCGCCCGCGCGACGCCTACTCTTTGCTGCTCACCGCCTGAAAGTTCATGGGGAAAGTGATGGGTACGATGAGATAAGTTAACCAGCTCCAAAACTTTTCGCGCTTTCTCCTCGACCAATGCTTTGGGCATTGCGCTTTCACATAAGTCCAGCATCATGACATTGTCCATTACGTTCAAACGATTAAGCAAATTATAATCTTGGAATATAATTCCGATTTGTTCCCTTCTAATTCCGCATTTTTCTTCGTTTTTTAATAAATTCACTTGCTTCCGGTCAAAAAAGATCTCTCCCGAGGATTCCTTTTGAAGGAGGGACAGAAGGGTCAATAAGGTTGATTTTCCTTTTCCCGACTCTCCTTTAATGACATACAAATGCCCTTCCTTGAATTCATAAGTGAAGCCGGATAAAACTTGGATCTCTTTGCCGCCTTTACGATAGTTTTTGCTTAATTGATTAACGGATATGTTCAAGCCCATCCTCCTCCTGCCGTCCGCTTTTCTCAAGAATTGTGAAATATAGAGCATCATAATTTTATGCTTTGAAAACAAGCGTACTTGCAGCTACTAACTTATATATAGTATATTTTATAATTATTATGATTAATGGTATTTTTAACCTTAACAGGATTAAGTATATATCAAATTGTTTCATTTGTTTGTCCATATTTTAAACACTGATGCCTAAAACAAGGTAAGGCCCTTATGACAGCTAGAACAATAAAAAAAGACCCGCCGCTCATCAAAAAGCGGCAGGTCTTGACGATTTTCCCAATTTTATTCCCTAACATGCGTCTTAAGGGTTGATTCAGCCGTTCGAAACAGCATTACAAGCCGGGCAAGCCTGGCCAAAAGCTAAACACGCTGTCTTAGCGCCGTTCGGAAGGACCGCCGACAAACACCTGCGAATCGGTGTCGAGCCCGTAAGCGGTGTGCAGCGCCTGAATCACTTCGGTCAGGCGGGATGCGTCGATCACGCAGGACGTTTTGATCTCGGAAGTGCTGACCATGGTAATGCTGATGCCGAGCTCGGAGATCGTCTCGAACATTTTGGCCGCGACACCCGGCGTGCTGACCATGCCGGCTCCGACGATCGACACCTTGACCAGACCGAGCTCTGACGTGATCTCGCTGAATCCGATTTTGGACCGGATGCTTTCGATCACGGCGACGGCGCGATCCACGTCGGAGGCGGAGAGAGAGAAGGAGAACTCCGCCTGATCCTCGACAATGCCGCTTTGGACGATGATGTCCACATCGATCTTTTCCTTTGCCAGCGCCGTAAACACGGCGGCCAGCTGGCCGGGGCGCTCCGGCACGCCCAAAATGCTGATCCGGGCGACGTTCTTGTCATACGCGATTCCGCTTACGACGATTCCCTGCTCCATTTCCGCTACCTCCTTGACATGGGTTCCTTCGTTATGGTTGAAGCTGGAGCGCACGACCAGGTTCACGTTGTACCGCTTGGCGCATTCCACCGCGCGCGGGTGAAGCACCGCCGCGCCCAGATTGGCCAGCTCCAGCATTTCGTCGTACGAGATCTCCTTCAGCTTGCGCGCCACCTTGACGATCCGGGGATCGGTCGAATAAACGCCGTCAACGTCCGTGTAAATCTCGCAAATGTCCGCTTTAACGGCTGCCGCAAGCGCGACGGCGGTCGTGTCCGAGCCCCCGCGTCCGAGCGTCGTGATTTCTCCGTTCTCCGTAATGCCCTGAAAGCCCGCAACCACTACAATCCGGTCTTCCTCTAAAGCGGCGTTGACCCGGACGGGATCGATGCTGCTGATGCGCGCACGGCTGTGCTCGGACTCGGTGCGGATACCCGCCTGCCAGCCCGTCAGCGACAGGGCGTTTTCCCCAAGCTCGCGGATCGCCATGGAAAGAAGCGCGACGGAAATTTGTTCCCCCGTGCTGAGCAGCATGTCCATTTCCCGTGCGGGAGGGTTGCTTCCGGCGATTTGCTTGGTCAAATCAATCAGATCGTCCGTCGTGTCGCCCATCGCGGAAACCACCACTACGCAGCGGTTCCCCTCGCGTTTTCGCTCCACAACCCTCCTGGCCACGCGTTTCATCCGTTCCGCATCCCCTACGGAGCTTCCGCCAAACTTCATTACAATCAAAGACAACCCGTTCACCCTCCTTCTTCCCATTCTCGTACTCTTTACAGAAATGCCGCATTGCGGCAGTAAAGGATACGTTCGAACCAGCGCGCCATTCTCACGCATCCGAATGTCCGGTCAAGCCTTGGCCCGGCCGGGCGGCCTGTCATGAAAAACTGCGCCGCGTGGAGCGGCGCAGTCCGTTCCCGCTTACGCCCGGGAAATGTATCTTCCTTCGCGGGTATCGATCAGCAGGACATCCCCTTCGTTGATGAACAGCGGAACCTGCACGTTCAGGCCGGTTTCCAGCTTGGCGTTTTTGGTTGCGCCCGTCGCCGTGTTGCCCTTGATGCCCGGCTCCGTTTCGACAACCTTCAGCTCTACGCTGTTCGGGAGGTTGATGCCAAGAATTTCGCCTTGATAGCTGATGATGTTTACGTTCATGTTTTCCTTCAGGAACTTCAGTTCCCACTCCAGCTGCTTGCTCGCCAGCGTGAACTGGTCATAGGTTTCGGTATCCATGAAGGTGTGCTCGTCGCCCGCGGCGTACAGGTACTGGGTTTGACGGTTTTCAACGTGCGCGCGGCTTACGGTTTCGCCGGCGCGGAACGTTTTTTCCACCACGTTGCCGCTGCGCATGTTCTTCAGCTTGGAGCGGACGAACGCTGCGCCTTTCCCCGGCTTGACGTGCTGGAATTCCACGACGGAGAACAGATCTCCTTCGTATTCAATGGTAAGACCCGTTTTAAAATCGTTAACTGAAATCACTGTATGACCTCCTTGAAAATACGCGCGCTAGTGCGGCTTCTGGCTTAATTCAGTATAGCGAATCCTCAGCCGATTTCCAAAAACTCTTTGGTCGACGAGGTGATCACACGGATGCCGGTTTCGGTGATGACGATGTCGTCCTCGATCCGTACGCCTCCGAAGCCCGGCAGGTAAATGCCCGGCTCCACCGTAACGACCATTCCCGGCTCGAGAACGGTATCGCACAGCTTGGACAGACGCGGGTCCTCATGGATTTCCATGCCAAGCCCGTGCCCCGTTCCGTGGCCGAAACGGTCGCCGTAGCCCGCCTTGGCGATGACGTCGCGCGCGAGCGCATCGCCCTCGCGTCCGGTCATGCCGGGCTTGAGCTTCTCCAGCACGGTCAGCTGGGCTTCCAGCACGATGTCGTAAATCTCCTTGTGCTTCGGCGTGGATTTGCCGAGCACCACCGTACGGGTCAGGTCCGAGCAATAGCCGTTGTAATAGGCGCCGAAATCCATTTTGACAAATTCGTCACCCTGGATGATCCGGTCGCTCGCCACGCCGTGCGGCAAAGCGGAGCGTTCCCCGCTGGCGACGATCGTATCGAACGAGCTTGAGGTCGCGCCATTTTTGCGCATGAAGAATTCCATCTCCAGCGCGACTTCCTTCTCGGAAATGCCCGGCTTCAGGAAGGTCAGGATATGAGAGAAGGTGCTGTCGGCCAGATCGGCCGCTTCCTGCATAATTGCAAGTTCCCCTTCTTCCTTGTACATCCGCAGCTTCTCGACGACACCGGCGCTCGGCACCAGCTCAATGCCGGACAGCTCCGCGGAATACGAAAGATAGGAGCCGTAGGAAAGGTCGTTCTGCTCGAAGGCCAGCTTGCCGATTCCGGCGCTTGCCAGCAGCTCCTTGACCGTCGCCATCACTTTCGGCTGATGCTCCACGATTTCAAAGCCGGCCGCCTGTTTGGCCGCCTGCTCCGTATAACGGAAATCGGTCAGAAACCAGGCGCGGTCGGCCGTTACCAGCACATAACCGGAGGTTCCCGTAAAACCGCTCACGTAACGCCGGTTCACGGGGCTTGTAATAAAGATGGCGTCCAGCCCGCGGACTTCCATTTCGCCGCGCAGCTTTTGTACCCTGGACATGCTCATGTTCGTCGCTCACCCTTTTTCGTTTAGATGCCGATGGAGGGCCATCAGGCCCAGCTCGTAACCGTACGGGCCCAGACCGCAAATCTGTCCGAGCGCGACGGCGGCCGTCACCGAATGGTGGCGGAATTCTTCTCTTTTGTGGATGTTGGACAGATGCACCTCGACCGCCGGCAGCGCAACAGACGCGAGCGCGTCGCGCAGCGCGTAGCTGTAATGGGTCAGCGCGCCGGGGTTGATCAGAATGCCGTCCTTTGTTTCATATGCTTCATGGATTCTGTCGATCAGTGCGCCCTCGTGGTTCGACTGGTACGTCTCGACAGCCAGGCCGAGCTTTTCTCCCAGCCGGACGAGCGCTTCGTTGATCTCGGCGAGCGTGGCGGAACCGTACACTCCGGGCTCGCGCACGCCCAGCATATTCAGGTTCGGGCCGTGCAGAACCAGAATCTTTTTCATGGCGTTCCTCCATACCCCGCTTTTGCCGATAGCTTTAGCCATTTTACCATATCCGCTCCGGGTTTGAGAACTTTTTTTTGCGCACCGGAGAGGCGCTCCCGTCCCGCGAATGCACTGGCGCGCTCCCTGTAAATTAGGTACAATAAGGAGATCAAGCGTGGCACATTTTTAAAGAGGTGAAAAGGTTGGCGCAAAACAACAATATATACGGCGGACAGGCTGTCCTGGAAGGGGTCATGTTCGCCGGCAAAAAGGTGAATGTAACCGCGGTCCGGCGAAAGTCCAACTCCGAGCTCGCGTTCCTGGAGGTGCCCCGGACCGAGATCGGCTGGGTGCGCGTCCTGAAGAAAATCCCTTTTCTGCGGGGAATTGTCGCAATCGTGGAATCCTCGGCCAAAGGGGCCAAGCACCTCAATTTCTCGGCGGATGTGTTTGCGGAGGAGGAAGGCGAGGAGAAGGTCGAAGAGAAGCCAACCCTGATGGAGCGCTTCGGGCTGATCGTAGGCGTGGCGGTGGTCGGTGTTTTGTCCTTTCTGTTCGGCAAGCTGGTGTTTACGCTGGTCCCGATGTTTCTGGAGCATTTTCTTTTCTCGCACATGTTCGAAAGCAAGTTTGCGCATAATCTGGTAGAAGGGGCGATCAAAGTCGTTTTCCTTCTGACCTACATTTATCTGCTTGGGCTGACGCCGCCGATCAAGCGGCTGTTCCAGTATCACGGCGCGGAGCACAAGGTGATCAGCGCGTACGAAGGCGGCTCGGACATGAGCGTCGCCGATGTCCAAAAGTACAGCCGGCTGCATTACCGCTGCGGCAGCAGCTTCATCATCTTTACGGTGATCATCGGCGTCATCATTTATTCCTTCTTTTCCTGGGATACGGTCTGGGAACGGACCCTTCAGCGGATTCTGCTCATTCCGGTGGTTATCGGGATTTCCTATGAGGCCCTGCGTTTGACCAATGCGCTGCGGGACGTGCCGGTGCTCAAATACCTCGGCTATCCGGGGCTGATGCTGCAAAAGCTGACCACCAAGGAGCCGGACGACAGCATGGTGGAAGTGTCTCTCGCTTCTTTCAACCGGGTACGGGAGCTGGACGGCGACCTGCCGGCAAAGCCGGACATGGTGATCTGATTCAAAAACGGGCGCACGGCGTAAGGAAAGGGTAAGACCTTGTTGTTCCGCTTCGCTTCCGCATCCGGAGGCGGCAAAAGCGGCAATCCGCGAAGGAGGTTGAACGGCGATGTTGAGAAGATACGGTTTCGGTGTGAAGGATCTGGTCGTCTTCGCTTTGCTTTTGTGGGGAATCGTCGCGGCCGCCGCGAAAAATCCGGCCATCGTCCTGATCCCCGTACTGCTGATCGGCGGGGTGATCGCTTATAATTTCTACCTGGGCACGAAACGGAATCGCCGTTCCTTCAGCCCCCGATACGCGGCCGCCCGAAAGAACGCGCGGAAGACCTCGTTCCGGGTTATTCAGGGGAACGGAAGCAAAAAACCTCACTGACCCATCTTTAAATGTAAAAGGGCTGCGATTCCGCAGCCCTTTTCTTGTTCCGCCCGTGGCGCGGCGGCCGTTACTTTTTTGCGGCGTACAAGGTTTTGTACCGCGCCATGCTGAACCGGCGGAAAAACTTTTCTCCCGCCTGCTCTCCGGAACGGAACAGAGCCAGGCTTTGCTCCGGCTTGATGTCGAACTCCGTGGTATGTACACCGGCGGATGGAATTTTGATTGTGCGGAATCCTTCCGCTTCATCGATATAACGCTCGTCATGGGCGTCCATCATCGTGTCGAACAGCGCCCGGAACATCGTAAGCGGTCCTACGATCCGGTGAGCGGTCTTCGGCGTCCGCCCCACCAGCTGAAAGCCAAGCGTCGGAACGGGATTTTTGACGTCCTTGGTATCTTTGTCAAACAGCCAAAGCGGAAAATTGCTGAGAATTCCTCCGTCCACCACATAGACAAACTGGTCGCGGAAGGGTTCGACCCGGGTGCCGACCGGATAGCGCTTGCGCAGGATAACGGGGTCGAAAAAGAAGGGAATGCTTGTGCTCATGCGGATGGCCCGCGCGACGCTGAACCGTTCCGGTTCGATGCCGTAATTCGCGATATCGTCCGGAAGCACGAGAAGCTTGCCGCCCGAAATGTCGGAGGCGATGATTTGCAGCTTGCCCGGCGCGAGATCGCCGAAGCGCCGGACTCCCCGGGCTGCCAGCAGCCCTTCGATCCACCGCTCCAGCCGATCGCCGGAATACAGTCCTTTTTTCAGGTATAAGCGAACGGCGGGCCCGAGCCATTTGATCCGGTGCAGCAGCGTCTGATGCAAAAAATCGTTGAACGGCCCCTCCATGATAATGTCCCTCATCTCTTCCCCGTTATACCCTGCCGCCAGCAAAGCGGCCACGATGGAGCCGGACGAGGTTCCCGCCAGCCGCCCGAACACGACGCCGTTGCGTTCCGCCGCGCATACGGCCCCCGCGAGACCGATCGACTTCATTCCGCCTCCCTGAAAAACCGCATTGACCTCCATTCCCTTCCCTCCCTTCCGTCAGCCCGCAGGCCTTCCCTTCCACTCTATGAAAGAAGCGGTAGGCTCATGCCGCCAAGGAAACAGGGAAATAAAAAAGACTCCCGCTTGGAGAGTCCTTCCTTTGGTTAGCCGGTTAGGCGTCCGCGTCGAGCTGATGCCGGAGCTGGCGTAAATCTTCCAGACGCTTCGGGTCCTGCTGGAAGTATTCCAGCAGCGTTTCAATGCAGGTGATCGAATCCCAGCTGAGGTGATGCTCGATACCCTCCACATCGTGATAGACGTTTTCCTCCCGGACTCCGATGACGGTCAGAAAGCTTTCCAGCAGCTTGTGCCGGTCCATCAGCCGTTTCCCCATCTTCTTGCCCTTGGGCGTCAGGATCAGGCCGCGGTATTTCTCGTATACAAGGTATTGGTCCTTGTCCAGCTTCTGGATCATCTTCGTCACGGAAGACGGGTGCACTTCGAGTCCTTCCGCAATATCCGAAACCCGGGCGTAGCCCTTCTCGTCCATCAGCTTGTAAATCCGTTCGAGGTAATCCTCCATGCTGGGTGTAGCCGTCACAAGCGTGTTCCCCCTTTAATTCATGCACCTTCCATGATAAAAGAAAAAATGGGACAATTCAAGGAAATCGTCCATGGATACGGCGGCAAGCCAACTCTTGCGGGGATTACCAGTCTTCCCTTCCGGCACGGTCGGCGGCAGGCGGAAAAGACGGGCAAACTAAGAAAGGACGGGCTAAGGGAACCCGGCCGACACTCTCTTATCCGAAAGGAGCGTGCCCGATTGGCCGCCACTTCCACCAAAGAATTGATCCGGTCGTCCGCGGAAACAGGCGTTTTTATACCCGAGCTGGTTTATTTTGAACCCGACGCCCTTCTTTATCCCAAAGGCCAAAAAATACGCGACTGGGCGAATGCGCAGGGGCTGCCGATCAGCATGACGACTTCCCACAACCGGATCACGGACCTGCCCGGAGATACGGAGCTGGCCAAATACCGCATCGCCAAACGGACCCTGGTCGTCGGCGTGCGAAAAACGCTGAAATTCGATACGTCCAAGCCCTCGGCCGAATATGCGATTCCGATCGCTACGGGCTGCATGGCCCATTGTCATTACTGCTACCTGCAAACAACGCTTGGCGCCAAGCCTTACGTCCGGGTCTATGTAAACACGGATGACATCCTGAAAGCGGCGCAAGGCTATATTGACGAACGCAAACCGGAAATAACCCGCTTTGAGGCCGCCTGTACCTCCGACCCCGTAGGGCTGGAGCATATCAGCGGCTCGCTCGCCGAGCTGATCGAATTCATGGCGGATCAGGAATACGGACGGCTAAGGTTTGTCACCAAATTCCACCACGTCGAGCCGCTGCTCGGGCTCCGCCACAATAACCGGACCCGCATCCGGTTTAGCGTGAACGCTGCGTATGTGATCAAAAATTTTGAGCCGGGCACATCCCGCTTTCACGAGCGGATTGAAGCGGCGGGCAAAATCGCGGCAGCCGGCTATCCGCTCGGCTTTATTATCGCGCCGATCATCTGGCATGAAGGCTGGCAGGACGGCTATTACGAGCTGCTGCAAAAGCTGAGCCAAGCCGTACCGCGCGAAGCGTGGAAAACGATGACGTTCGAGCTGATCCAGCACCGGTTCACCAAAACGGCCAAAAATGTCATCCTCAAGCGGTACCCCAAAACAAAGCTGGAGATGGACGAGGAAGAACGCAAGTACAAATGGGGCCGCTGGGGGCAGGGCAAATACGTTTATCCCGACGAGCAGGCGGGGCTGCTGAAGGACTTCATGTATACCCATATCAAGGAATTATTCCCAGAATCCACGATTGACTATTTCACCTGAAAATCGGCTTTAAAAAAGAAAAGGCGGCGGCTTCGGGTTTTTATACCCGCAGCCGCCGTCGGAATACAAACGTGCAAAGAAGAAAAACGACCAGAAGCAGCACGACCGTGGCTCCCGGCGCAAGATTGTATACCGCAGCCAGGACCAGTCCGGCGACCACCGCAAGCTCGGAGAACAGAACGGCCAGCCAGACGGAATGCCGGAAGCTCTTGGCGAGCCGGAGGCTGGCGGCGACGGGAATCGTCAGCAGGGACGAAACCAGAAGCGCCCCGACGATTTTGATCGCCACGCTGATGACAAGCGCCGTCAGCATTGTAATGGCGATGTTGTAGAACCGGATCGGCAGCCCGCTGACCGCCGCCGCTTCTTCGTCAAAAAACAGCAGGAACATCTCCTTGAAGTTCGCCCATACAAAAACGGCGACCAGGACGGTGACCACCCCAACCAAAATAAGATCCGTTCGGTCAAGCGTATACACATTCCCGAACAAATAGCCCGTCACGCTGACGTTAAAGCCCCGGCCGAGCGAAAACAGAAGCGTCGCCAGCGCAATTCCGGTGGACATGATAATGGCGATCGACAGCTCCGCGTACGTTTTGTATTCCTTGCGCAGCTTTTCGATCGCAAACGAAGCGGCCAGCGCAAACACGAGCCCCGCCGCCAGCGGATAAACGCCGATCAGCATGCCGAGGGCGACGCCCGCAATCGAGACGTGAGACAGCGTATCTCCAATCATCGACAAGCGGCGCAGCACGAGAAATACGCCCATCAGAGGCGCCGTCAGTCCGATCAGAATTCCGCCGAGCAGCGCTCTTTGAAAAAAGGAATCCATTAAAATATCCACTTACCGCGCGCCTCCCCGTTCACTTTCCGATCCCGCCTGCTCCCGTTCGCCCTGCGTACCGCCGACCGGGGCTTCCTCCGTCTCGGCCCGGCCAAACGCAAAGGGCGGATGGGCTAGCGTGTCTTCCGTACAATCCTCGGGATCATGCGTATGTTTGACATAAAAATTCAGCTTTCCCGCCTTTTGCACCGGGTTCTTGCCGAGAAGATCGGTCAGCTTTTCCGAATCGTGCGTAACCATCAGGAACGTAATCCGGTGGTGGCGGTGCAGATGTGCCAGCAGCGCGTAAAAGGATTCCTGGGTTTCCGCATCGACGCCGACGGTGGGCTCGTCCAGAATCAGCAGATCGGGGTTTCCGATCAGTGCCCGGGCCAGGAAAGCCCGCTGCTGTTGGCCGCCCGACAGCTGGCCGATCCTTCTGGAGGCCAGGTTGGCGATGCCCAGGGTGTCGAGCGCGTCGGAGCAGCGCTGCTCGTCCTCGCGGCCGACGCGGCGGAAAAGCTTTTTGCGGTTGTAAAGCCCGGACAAAACGACTTCCCGGACCGTGGCCGGGAAGAGCGGGTTAAAGTTGCTTTTTTGCGGAATGTAGCCGACGCGTTCCCAATCGCGGAACTGCCGGAGCGGCGTGCCGAAAAGCCGGATGTCCCCCGCTTCGGGCTGCAGAAGCCCGACGAGCAGCTTCAGCAAGGTGGACTTGCCCGCGCCGTTCGAGCCGACAAGACCGACAAAGTCCCGTTCCCGCACAACAAAATCAAGCCCGTCGATCACCCGGTTTCCTTCATAGGAAAAGGTCAGCCCTTCCAGGCTGACGATGGGATCGTGGCATACGCCGCGCAAAGCGGCTTCACCGGATAGGCGGTTCATGCGTGTTTCTCCTTTGCAATTATTGGAGCGCCTTGACCAGGTTGGCGAGATTGTTTTCCATCAGGGAGAAGTAATCCTCGCCCGCGTCCTCCTGCTCCGGCGTCCGTCCTTCGATCGGGCTCAGCATCAGGGTTTCCACCCCGGTATCCGCCGCCAGCGTCTTGGCCAGCTTGTCGGAAACGAGCTCTTCAAAGAAAATATAGCGTACGTTGTTCGCTTTGACAAAGTCTTTGATCTCTTTCATTTCGCGCGCCGTAGGCTCCGCGTCGGGCGACAGCCCCATGATCGCTTTCTGAGTCAAGCCGTATTCGCGGCTTAAATACCCGAAAGCCGCATGCTGCACGACAATATCCTTGCGCGGCAGCGGTGTGAGCGCATCCCGGTAGCTGGCGTCGAGAGCGTCGAAGCGCCCGGCCAATTCCTCATAGTTGGCTTCGTAGTCGGCCGCATGCGCCGGATCGGCCTCGGCCATCGCGTCCTTAACGGCTTCCGCCATTTGCTTGGCCAGCTTCGGACTCAGCCACATGTGCGGGTCTTCTCCGTCATGTGAATGCCCATGCTCATCGGCCTCATGCGCGGCTTCTTCTTCCGCCGCGTGTTCGCCTTCCTCATGCTCATGCGCGGAATCTTCCCCTTCGTGCTCATGCCCGGCTTCGGCCGTACCGGCGGTCTCCTCGATCTTCGAGCTGACCTCCAGCACCTTTACGCCGGAATCGGCCGGCAGCGATTTGAGGAAATCCTCCACCCAAACTTCCAGCCCCGCCCCCTGATACAGGAAAAGATCCGATTTCGACATGGTGCTGATATCCCGGCTCTTCGGGGACCAGTCATGCGGCTCTACGCCGGATGGAACCACCGAGATGACGTTTGCATATTCCCCGCCGATCTTTTCGGCGAAATCAGCCAGCGGGTAAACGCTGGCGCTGATGTTCAGTTTGCCTTCCTCAAGCTTTTGCCCGCCCGCGCCGCAGCCGGCCAGCGTCAAGGCTGTCAGCGACAGAAGCAGTGCGCCGAGCTTCCATTTCGTCTTCAATGAAATCCCCTTCTCTCACAAAACGTAAACTTAACGATTAAAACCTTTTACGATTATAGAGTCGATGGCGGGGGAAGTCAATCGCCGGCGCCCAAACGGCCAAAAACAGCAGGCTTCCCGCTGCTGCGGAGCGCCTGCTGCTCTTGGTGCCGTACTTGGTTTGTTGCGGTTTTGACCGACATCCGCCCGCCGCCCGGAACAGCTATGAGGCGTACCCGGTTAACGGCGGGAAGGGGCCGATCAGGGCTGAGCCGGGCGGCTGAAGACGGGCCGGTTTACTTGACCACGGCTCCGTTCGGCATGTCGTCCGGCACGGTGGCGATCGTCAGCTTGTCGCCCTGCGACGCGGCGAGGATCATGCCTTGCGACAATTCCCCGCGCAGCTTGACTGGCTTCAGGTTGGTCACGACGATCACCTTGCGCCCGACCAGCTCCTCCGGCTTGTAATGCTTCGCGATGCCCGATACGACCTGGCGGCGTTCGGTGCCGAGATCCAGCTGCAGCTTCAGCAGCTTGTCGGCCTTCGGCACCGGCTCGCAGGCGAGGACCTGCGCCACGCGAAGCTCGACCTTGCCGAAATCGTCGATGCCGATTTCGGCCTTGCTTTCCGGCGCGGCTTCCGCAGCGGCCGGGACGCTGCCTGCGGCGCCCTGCAGGTCGAGCGCGCCCAGCGCCGCGACCGTGCCGCCCGCAGGCGCTCCGGCGGCCGTGTCCGCCGCCGGGGCTTCCGCGCCGCCGGCCGCCGCGGGCGCGCTTGCTCCGCCGCCCATGGCTGCCGCAATGGCGGCGACCTCCTGCTCCGCGTCAAGCCGCGGGAAGACGGGCTCGCCCTTCTTCACGCGGAGCCCCGCTGGCAGCGTGCCGAACGCGTGGACAGTGTCCCACGCGGTAACCGCGCTTGCGGCGGCGGACGCCTCGCCCGGCGCGAGGCCGTCCGCACGGACGGCCGCTTCGGCCGATTCGACGATGCCGAGCTGCTCCCAGATCTTCTGAGGCGTGCGCGTCAGGAACGGCTGCAGCAGCACCGACGCGATCCGCAGCGATTCGGCCAGCGCGTACATCACGGAGCCGAGCTCCGCCTGGCGGGTTTCGTCGCGGGCGATAACCCACGGCTGGGTCTCGTCGATGTACTTGTTCGTGCGGCTGACCAGCGTCCAGATCGCCGTCAGCGCCACGGAAAATTCCATTTTCTCCAGCGCTTCCTCCGCTTTCGCGGCCGATGCCTGGGCCGTGGCGATCAGGTCCGCATCGAACGGCGTGGCGTTCGGTACGTAAGCCGGAACGACGCCGTCAAAATACTTGCCGATCATGGCGACGGTCCGGTTCAGCAGATTGCCGAGGTCGTTTGCCAGGTCGTAGTTGACCCGCTCGACAAAGCTTTCCGGCGTGAAGGTGCCGTCCGAGCCGAAGGGCACTTCGCGCAGCAGGTAATAGCGGAGCTGATCCAGGCCGTACCGGTCGATCAGGGTAACCGGGTCGACCACATTGCCTTTGGACTTGGACATTTTGCCGTCCTTCATCAGCAGCCAGCCGTGGCCGAATACTTTTTTGGGCAGCGGCAGCCCTAGCGCCATCAGCATGATCGGCCAGTAGATGGTGTGGAAGCGGACGATTTCCTTGCCGACCAGGTGAACGTCGGCGGGCCAATACTTGTAGTACGGCTGGGGATCGTCGGAGCCGTAGCCCAGCGCCGTGATGTAGTTGGAAAGAGCGTCGATCCAGACGTAAATAACGTGGTTTTCGTCGCCCGGCACCGGCACGCCCCACCGGAACGAGCTGCGGGAAACGGCAAGGTCCTCAAGCCCCGGCTTGATGAAGTTGTTGACCATCTCGTTCTTGCGCGCTTCGGGCTGAATGAACTCCGGGTTTTCCTCGTAATACTCCAGCAGCCGGTCCGCGTATTTGCTCATGCGGAAAAAGTAGCATTCTTCCTTCACCAGCTGTACGGGATGGCCGCTGTCCGGGCTTTTGCCGCCGGTGACTTCCCCGTTCGGGCCGCGCTCTACGTCGACCAACTGCGTCTCCGTATAATAGGTTTCGTCGGGAACGCTGTACCAGCCCTCGTATTCGCCTTTGTAGATGTCGCCCTGCTTCAGGAACTTCCGGAAAATGGCCTGCACCGATTCCGTGTGCCGCGCTTCCGTCGTCCGGATGAAATCGTTGTAAGACACGTCCAGTTTGTCCCACAGCGCCTTGATGCCCGTCACGATGCCATCGACGAACGCCTGGGGCTCGACGCCCTTCTGGCGGGCTTTCTCCTCGATTTTCTGCCCGTGCTCGTCCGTCCCGGTAAGGAACATCACGTCATAGCCGCGGAGCCGCTTGTAACGGGACATCGCGTCCCCGGCCACCGTGGTATAGGCGTGTCCGATATGCAGCTTGTCGCTCGGGTAATAAATCGGCGTGGTCAGGTAAAACGTTTTTTGGTACTCCGCCATGATCGGCCCTCCTTGAATTGTTTCCGTCAGCTTCTTCCTTCCATGCGCGCCGGGTGTCCCGGTGTTCCGCCGGACGCAAACAAAAAAGCCCCCGTCCGTCTTGGGACGAGAGCTTGCGCTTCGCGGTACCACCCAGGTTCCCCTGTCTCTTGCGGGACAAGGCTCTGCCGGTTGCCCGAGGCAACCGTCCCTTAACGCGGGATACGTCGCTCCCTAACGGCATGACCGGCCGCTCGAAAACGAGTTCTCCGGGACCATCTTCGGGGGTTCTCCGTACCGGTTCTCAGCGCTCCCGGCTCTCTGCGACAGATGCCGCCCCTACTCTTCCCATCATGGAACCAAGTTATGCCTTCATGATACCCAACCGCCGCAAGCCGTGTCAAGCCGGAGGGAGCGGATCGTTTGGCCCGGATTCACAGCCTGGTGAAGGCGTCTCGCCGGGCAGCCTCCGTTTTTTCGGATTCGGCGGAACCGGGTCGATCCCTCCGGGGTGAAACGGCGTGCAGCGGGCGATTCGCCGGGCGGCCATCCACAAGCCGCGCACCGCGCCGTATTCCTCGACCGCATCCAGCGCATACTGCGAGCAGGTCGGATAGTAGCGGCAGCTGGGCGGCTTCAGCGGGGACAGAAAACGACGGTAAAAACGAATCGGCGCCTGTACGCTGCGGATCCAAAACGCCTTTTTGTCCGTTTCCATGCAGCTGCCTCCTTTCCCCTCGGCTTCTTCACTTCACTATCCTACAGCGGTCCGTCCCTGTCAAACCTGCGTGCGGGGCCGCACGCCCGCGGCCTGGACCGGGCAAGAAAAAAACCGCCCGAAGGCGGTTGGAAACTGCCGCTTGAAAGCGGTCAGGAGAAGAAATAATCAAGATCGGTCAGCAGCTCGTCGGCAAGCGGGAACACCAGCTTTTTCTCCAGATCGAGATAGCGGAGCACGGCCGCCGCCGTATGCTGCATGCGGTCCGCGATCGCTACGGCCGCTTCCTTTTCCAGCGGGAATCCGCAGCAGGCGGAGGCCGCCAGATAAGCGTCAATTTGATGAAGCGCCTGAAGCGAACCTTCCTTCAAATCCCCTTCGGACGTTCCGCTGCAAACGAGATGTCCGGCATATGCGTCGACAAGCGGGAAAAGCTCTTCCTTGCCCGCGTTCAAATGACCATTGAACTGATCGCGGAAAGCGACCATCAGCGCATGGAGCACGCCGGCCAAACGGCTCGCCTCCACCGCGTCATTCAGGACGGCAAGCTGCGCCGCGCCTTTTTCCAAATCTACCAGCCGGTCGGACAACTCGGAGTGCTGTGCCTGCATCCGTTCCACAACCGCCATCAATTCCGTCGGACGCGCACAAGCCTCTATCGTCATAACATTCGTTCCCACCTGCGGTACCTCCCATTTTTTCCGTTCGGCCGCCTCTATCTTCCTGAATCGGGGCGTCCGCCGGGTTGCTTCAATGCTTATTGTAAAGTTGTCCGAGAGCCCAAACAATGATTTTTATCACTATCAATATCAATTTTTATCATCCGCTCGATCCTTTATACAATAGGACTTATGACCCAAAATCCGGTTAAATGTGACAAAAAGCGATTCGTGCCCCATTCGGTACCGTTTTCTTGAAGAATTGTGGAGATAATGTGAAATTAATCACTTTTCTTTATAATTTCAGTGAGTTACATCACACAAAACAGGATAAATATGATATAATAACTGGTAATTGAGGGGAGGGGTCCATCCATGGCGAAGCAAACCCAGACGGAAGTTTCCTTTAACCGGAATACGGAGGTCTTTTCCCAGGATAACTTTAAACTGATTGAAGAGATCATGTACGAGACCAAGGTTGCGGCCGGCACCCATTTGTACTGGGAAGGAGACGCGGCGGACAAACTTTACTATATCAAAAAAGGCAGCGTCCAAATCACCAAATCGAACGACGAAGGCAAGCAGTTCATTCTGTACATGCACAACGCCGGCGACTTGTTCGGGCAGCTGGACGGCCTTCAGGGCTCTGCGCACAGCATGAATGCGGAAGTAATGGAAGACAGCGTCATTTGCCATATCGTGAACAAAGACCTGGAAATTCTGATGTGGCAGCACGGCTCCCTGGCGGTCGAGTTTATGAAATGGATGGGCATGATGCACCGGATGACGCAGGCCAAGCTGCGCGATCTCATGATGTTCGGCAAGCCGGGCGCGCTTTGCTCCATGCTGATCCGCCTTTCGAACACCTTCGGCACACCGCGCGGGGACAGCATTCTGATCACCAAGAAGCTCACCAACACGGAGCTGGCCGATATGATCGGGGCGACCCGCGAAAGCGTCAACCGGATGCTGAGCGACCTGAAAAAGGACGGCATTATCGATCAGGAGAACGGCTACCTGGTCATCCGAAGCATGGATGAGCTCCGGGAAATTTGCCAATGCGAGAATTGCCCCGTCAACATCTGCCGGATTTAAGGCCGCAGGCCCTCCTTCAAACGCCGATACCGGCGTTTTTTTGTTTGCGGTTCTCCGCCCCCGCATGCAGACAATCCAAAAAACGGGCCGCTTCGCGCCGGGAGCGGAACCGCAGCACCCGCTTGTCTTTCGCGCCATCTTGCAGCAGCGCTTCGATTTGAGGCCGGCTCATGCGGTTGAATTTCCAGATGTACTTCAGGAACAGGAAAAACTCGCGGTTCACCCGTTCGACGCACTCCGGTCCCATATCGGGCCGTGTCCGGCCCAGGTTCCTCAGACGGCGCCAAAACGCGCCCCTTACGCTGACATGCCGCGGCACATCGAGAAAAACAATTGTATCCGCCGCTTCGAACCGCATGTCCAGCGTGGACGCATAATGGCCGTCCATCACCCAGGCTTCCTCCGCCAACGCCTCGCGCACCCGGGGGATCCATTCCTCGTGCGGCGTTTTGACCCACCCCCGCTGCCAATAAAGCCTGTCCATGTGGACCAGGGGCAGCGCCAGACGCTCGGCCAGCCGTACGGAAAATACCGTTTTGCCGGAGCCCGGCGCTCCGATCACCAACACTTTTTTCACTGTAAATGCACCTCCGCCGGAAACTTCCCAAAGTGTACCATGAAGAATTTGCCGGGAAAAGCATAAAAACCCCGTTCCCTATAGGAACGGGGCCTGCTATCCAAGGCTTAGTGATGATTCGGCTTCTGTATGGGCAGAACGGCGAGAATGTTTTGATTTTTGAAAAGCTCGGGCTCTTTGCGGTTGAAGCAGTAAGCAAAGACGCATTGGTCGCCCGCCGTCAGAATATCGATCTTCCGTTGAACCGTACGGTTTCCCGACTCGAGGTAGATGATTTCAATCGGTTCGCCCATAAATTGCTGAAGTCCTGGATACATAAGGCATCCCTCTCCCTTCCGTGAGAGCAAATTGCACACCGGCCAAACGAGGATATTCCGTCCTGCGGGAAAGAATACCTTTCGGCCCAACCCACCGACTGTCAGCTTAATTTTGGTACTTCAAAAGTATAACATATATCACACTTGCATAAAAGAATAATTTTAGAATTTTCGTTCAATTCATGACAAAAATCGCGGCCGCCACCCCTTTTTCTACCCTTCAGCCGGACGGGCCGCCGCGTTTGTCCCGCGGTTTTCGACAGCGGTTTACTCCGGCTCAATCCGGTAGGAGGCGCGGTCGGTTTGAATGGTCAGCGCCTGTCCTTCTTCTCCGAAGCGGATCGCGCCTTCATAAGGAATTTCATACAGATTGTTCGGCAGCTGCACTTTTTCCCCGCCGGCGACCACGTAACCTTCTCCTTTGAGAATAATCGAGTGCGTAGCAACGTAATCGTCCGGATGGGTTTCATTGCGTACGGCTTCCACCACTTCCTCCAGTGCAAGGCTGATCTGGTCCAGATCCCCGTCCTCCTCCTTTTGGATGGTCAGGGTTTTGCTCTCCATGCCTTTCAGCCAGGCTGTGATCTTTTCCGCTTCCTGTTTCATTATTCTCTCCTCCTTTGGGTTACGGCTGCCATGTATAGCTTTACCCTTTTCCGTTCCCGCTTAATCGTTTGTCCGCTTTGCTCCGGCCGGCGCGGCTCGCGTTCTCGTCCTTCCCCGTTTGCTTTGGAAAACCGGGCGGAATGCGATAAAATAAATAAAAGACTATAAATAAAGGAGCAGAAATCATTATGAGCCAGTTGTTCACTCCTTACGAAGTGAGGGGCGTCACCTTCAAAAACCGGATTGTGATGTCGCCTATGTGTATGTACTCCTCTTTGGAAAAAGACGGAATGGTCACGGATTGGCATAAAGTCCATTATGCTTCCCGCGCGGCGGGCCAGGTCGGGCTGATCATGGTCGAAGCCACTGCCGTGCATCCGGACGGCCGGATTTCCACGCGGGATCTCGGACTCTGGAACGACGAGCAGATCCCCGGCTTCGCCGATTTGGCGCGGCTCGTTCATGCCGAGAAGGCGCATATCGCCGTCCAGCTTGCACATGCCGGACGCAAAGCGGAGCCGGGCCTTGCCTCCGTTGCGCCGTCGGCCCTCGCCTTCCAGGAAGGCTCTCCGGTCCCCCGGGAGATGACAAAGGAGGACATCCGCGCCACGGTGGAGGATTTTACGGCGGCGGCCAAGCGGGCGAGCGAAGCCGGGCTCGACGTCATCGAAATTCATGCCGCGCACGGTTATTTGATTAACGAGTTCCTGTCCCCGCTCTCGAACAAGCGGACGGACGAATACGGCGGCAGCGCCGAAAACCGCTACCGCCTGCTGGGCGAAATCATCGACGCGGTCCGGGCGGTATGGAGCGGCCCGCTGTTTGTCCGCGTATCCGCCAGCGACTATCACCCGGAAGGGCTTGGCGTGGAGGATTACATCGCATATGCAGCCAAAATGAAGAAGCAGGGCGTCGACCTGATCGACGTCAGCTCGGGCGGCTCGGTCCCGACCGCTCCTCCGGCAATCTATCCCGGCTACCAGGCGGGCTTTGCCGGGCGAATCCGCAGCGAGGCGGGCGTCCCGACCGGAGCGGTCGGCCTGCTCGGAAGTCCTTCGCTTGCCGAGGAAATCGTCCGCGGCGGCCGGGCCGACTTGATATTCCTCGCCCGTCCTTTGCTGACCGATCCGTATTGGCCCCGCACCGCGGCCCGGGAGCTTGGATACGAAATCGAGCCGCCCGTTCAGTACAAACGGGGCTGGTAACTCACGCCCTCCTGCGATTAACCTCACAAAAAGCCGACGGCAAATCGGTCGCAAGCGGACCGGAATGCCGCCGGCTTTTTTTTCGGCGCACGTTCATCAGCTTTTTTCGTCCGTATCCGGGCGCTTCCCCGGCAGGAGCGCCAGCGCCTTTTCGGCAAAATCCTCCCAACGGTACTGGGCCCGGTCGATGCCGCGGTAGAGGGCTTTGAGCGCTTTTATCGCGCTTTCGGGAATTTTGACTCCTTCAATGTAAGGATAAAACCGGTCGTATGCGGCCAGGAGGTCATCCCACATCGTATCCTCTTCGCCCTCTGCGTATTCCGACACATCGATGATTTTGGCATGCCCGTCCTGCAGCAAAACATTGCCGAAATGGATGTCGCGCGGCGCCAGCCCCCGGTCCCGGATGAAATCACGCGCCTCTTCCACTTCCTTAAGAACGGTTTTCGGAATCGGCGTCCCCTGAAGCAGGCACTCCAGCAGCGTAGGCCCTTCCTCCAGGCTCATCGCGATGTACCGGTCGCCTCTTCCGTAAAAGACCGGAAAATAAGGCGCTCCGGCCAGCTGCCGGTACACGTCTTCTTCCTTCCCGATCTTGTCGGCCGCATGCTCCGCAAACACTTTAAACGCTATCCCCGGCGTCCGCGTACAGCGAAAAACGGCAGCATCCATTCCCTGGCCCAGCGGGATCAGCTCCTCGCCGTGCCGGAGAACGGATACCTGCCGTTTTCCCGAATAACCTTCCAGCTCTACCGTACGCAAGCAGGGCTCCGCCTGCTTCCACCGCTTCGATCCGCTGCCGTTTCCGCTCATACCGACCGCTCCTCTTTAGACATATGGCCTACACCAATGGTTAGCCAAAAAAGGGAGCCTCTAAACCGGCCGGTCAGACGATTCCGCGAATCTCGTCCAGCGAACGGATTCCTTCCGCCTCCATAAAGCGGAGCAGGTCTTCCTGCAGCTGCTCGCCGGCCCGCAGGTTCATGAAATTGTAAGTGCCCACCTGCACGGCGTGCGCCCCCGCCATAATAAACTCAACGGCGTCCTCCGCCGAAGCGATTCCGCCCATCCCGATAACCGGAATCGACACGGCCTTGGCGGCCTGGTGCACCATCCGGAGCGCAATCGGCTTGATCGCCGGACCGGAAAGGCCGGCGTACGCATTCGCAAATACGCTCTGCCGTTTGCGCACGTCGATCTTCATGGCCGTAAAGGTGTTCACAAGCGAGACGGCGTCCGCGCCTTCCTCCTCGCACATGGCCGCCATTTCCGCAATGTCCCGGGCGTTCGGCGACAGCTTGACCGCAAGCGGCAGCGGCGACGCCCGGCGCACCTGGCGCACCACCTGCCGGGCCACTTCCGTTTCCACGCCGAACGCCATCCCGCCTTCCTTGACGTTCGGGCAGGAGATGTTCAGCTCGATCATGTCGACGCCACGGCGGCCTTCCCGCTTGCGGTTCCGGTCGTCCTCGGCGATCAGCTCCGCTCCCCGGACGTAATCCTCCAATGTACCGCCGCCGAGATTGAGCAGGATCGCCGTATCCCAGGCCGTCATGGCGTCCAGCTCATGCGCCAGAAACGCCGGGATGCCGGGGTTCTCCAGCCCCACGCTGTTCAGCATGCCGGACGGCGTTTCAAACACGCGCAGCCCCCGGTTGCCCGGCTTGGGAGCAAGCGTCAGCCCTTTGCCGGAGATGCCGCCAAGCTTGTTCGGATCGACAAACCGGGCGTACTCGCGGCCGAAGCCGAAGGTGCCGGAAGCCATAATGAACGGGTTTTTCAGCTTGACGCCGGCCAGCTCAACGGAGGTTGAAGTCATCGAGGTTCACCTCCTCCGCGTCAAATACCGGCCCGTCCGTGCACGCTTTTCGGTTGCCGTGCTTTGTTTCGCAGCTGCACACGAGGCAGGCGCCGATTCCGCATGCCATATGTTTTTCCAATGAGACATATACCCGCGCAGCCGAATGCTCCGCTTTGAGAGCGACCGCCCGCATCATGGGGGCGGGCCCGCAGGTAAACACGGCGTCGTAGCCCGCCGGTTCAAAATCGTCGGCGATGTAGCCGCCGACGTTTACCTTCACTTCCTGTGCCGCGCCCAGGAACGCGTCCACGCCAAACGGCTCCGCGCCGAAGCCCAGGTACGCGTCAACCTGCGCGCCCGCTTCCGTCAGCTTGCGCGCCGCATAAAACAAAGGAGCCGTGCCCATTCCGCCGCCGACGAGAGCGACTTTCCCCCCAACCTCGGGGAACCCTCGCCCGAACGGACCTTCCAGTCCGATCTCGCCGCCCGGCTTTAAACGGGTCAACAGCTCCGTGCCTTGTCCAACCACCCGGTACAAAAAGGAAAGATACCCGTCGCCCCGGTCGTGAATGCTGATCGGCCGGGACAAAACGGGATACCCGTCCCATCCGCGCAGCATGTAAAACTGTCCCATGTCGCCCGCAAAATCGCCTTCCGCCTTCAAGACGTAAACGTCCGAGGCGATCCGGTCGTTGCTGATCACCGTTGCCATTTGCCGTTCCTCTCCCCTATTGCCGATCCTCCGGGCTTGCTCGTCCCGGGCGGGTCCGGTTTTATATCTCATCAAGAGTAGCGGAAGCGGCAGGGGGAAGCTGTAACTTAAATCACACTTTGCGGTTGGCACCATGGGCCTCAGCCGGACGTTTATCCCCAGCCCAGCAGGTTGATCAGCAGCGGAGCGATCAGCAGCGTCGCCAACGCCGTGACAATGGTTACGACGCTGGCGACGGCGCCCTCCCGGTCGCCGAGCTCGAACGCCTTGGCCGTGCCGGCGGCGTGCGCGCCTACGCCCAGCAGAAGTCCTTTGGATACCTCGTGCTTGATGCGGAAGCCGCGAATGACGAGCGGCCCGATAATCATCCCGCAAATGCCGGTCATTATGGTAAACAGGACGGTAACCTGAGCGTCGCCCTGAATCGAATCGGCCAGCAGCATGGCGAACGGCGTGGTTACGGAGTGCGGCAGCAGCGTCTTAATGGTGTCCGTGTCGAGCCCGGCGAGCCAGGTCAGCACAAGCGTCGAGCCGAGCGACATGACGATTCCGCCGGAAATGCCGGTCAGCACCGCCCAAAGATGCTTCCGCAAAAGCCCGGCATACCGGTACAGAGGAACGGCAAACGCTACCGTCGCCGGCTGAAGCACTTTCGTCAGGTACGAGGCCCCTTCATTGTAGCTGCTGTAGCTGACGCCGAAGCTCATGAAGGCGACGGCCAGCACAAGGGGTGCAAGCAGGAATGGGGAAAACAGCAGAAAATGCGTTCTCCGGTACAGCCAGGTCGCTCCGATATAGGCGGCCACCGTCAATGCAAAATAAAAAAGCGGCATCACATCGGCCTCTCTTTCCCGCGCCCGGTCATCCGTTCCGTAACGACTCCGGTCAGCACCATGATGAGGAACGTGCCCAACACGACCACGAGGAAAATGCCGAATGCGTTCGCCGCCAGAAAGCCGGTATGCTCCATCAGCACAACAGCGGACGGAATAAAAAACAGCACCAGATTCGAGGTCAGGAAGTCCGCGCCGCTTTGCAGCCACTTCAGCTTCAGAACCCCGGTTTTCAATAGAAGGAGCGTTAAAATGATAGCGACAAGCGTGCCCGGAACGGGCAGGTGAAGCGCCGAAACAACCCAATTGCCCACAAAGGAGAGCACAAAAAAGGCGGCGATCTGGATAAGGACGGTCAGCAGTTTTTTCATGTGGTTTCAACTCCCGGACACCAGTTTACACCTCATGCGGAGTGGAGTAAACCATTTGTCATCCTCCCGCCGAAAAAACACGGTCCGGCCGACCGGACGCGGCAAGCACCCGATGCAGCCGAAACCGTGTTCCGTATCCCGGATGTGCCGGGCGCTTTTGCCGGAGGTCTTTCGGGCTCATAATAGGCTCATTTCGTTCAGCTTTTCCGGCTTTTCAGCCACAGCGGCAGACGGAAAACGAGGTTGATGAGCAGCACCACAATGACCAGCACCGCCGCCGATTTGTCGGCAATGTCCCTTGCATCCGACACGATCGCTTCCGATTGAACGTACCAGAGATGCACCGCCAGCGTTTCGCCCGGCGCATAGAGGCTGAAATCCCACATTTGCCCCGAGGTGCTGAGCCCCGCGACCAGCAGGATAACCGCCGACTCGCCAAAGGCGCGGCCCGCCGTCAGGCATGCTCCGGTAACAATCCCGCGCATGGCCGCCGGCAGCACGGCGGTAAACAGGCATTGGAATTTGGCGGCTCCGAGCGCATAAGAAGCTTGGCGGTATTCGTCCGGAACCGCCCGGATCGCTTCCTCGGTCACCCGCGTCAGGACGGGCAGATTCAGCATCGCCAGCGTCACCGCGCCGCCCAGAATGGTGAGGCCGATCTCAAAAGCCTCCACAAAGATCGCGATCCCGACCAGCCCGAATACAACGGAGGGTACCGACGCCAGCCCTTCCACCGCCACCCGCAGGAAGCCGGTAAACCGGTTTTTTGGCGCGTATTCGGCCATGTAGATCCCGGCGCCGATGCCGACCGGCAGAGAAAGCGCCAGCGACAAAAGCAGAATGTAAAACGAATTGAACAAAACGGGGCCGATTCCCCCGCCGGTATCCAATTCCTCCGGCAAGCCGACCAGGAAGGAAGGCGTGATGCGAAACAAGCCTTTTCCGAGAATAGCGAACAGCAGCGCGGCGATCAGCGCAAGCAGCGCGATCCCGAGCGCCCAAAAGCATACGGTGGCCAGGCGGTTCAGCCGACGCGAACGCGCGCTGCGCCCGGGCAGCGTTCCCGACTTCATGAAGAAGCCTCCCCTTTCCGCCGGATCATGCGGACGGCGATGATCAGCGCCAGCGAGATTAATAGCAGGAGCAAGGCCATCAGATAAAGCGCATGGTTCCAGGCCGAATCATATTCGACGTTTGACACCTGCATGACGATGTTGCTCGTCAGCACCGAGGTCGGCGAAACAAGCCCTTTCGGCCACTGGGCGGTATTGCCGATTACCATCACCACCGCCATGGTTTCGCCGATGGCCCGGGCCATGCCGAGAATTACCGCACTCAGGATTCCTCTGCCGGCGGCCGGCACCACCACCCGCATAATCATCTGCAGCCTTGTCGAGCCAAGGGCGTAGGCGGCCTCCCGGTAAGCGCCGGGAACGGCGGAAAGCGCATCGTCGCTTACCCGGCAAACCGTCGGCAAAATCATCAAGGTCAGCACCAGGGCTGCGGCAAGCAGCCCGTCCCCGAGGCCCTCTCCGGAAAACCGCCGGATAATCGGAATGAGAACGGTCAAGCCGAGGTAGCCGTAAACAATCGAGGGAATGCCCACCAGCATATCCAGCACCGGACGGAAAATCCGCTGCAGCGGCTTGGGCGCGATCATGGCAATAAAAATCGCCGTTCCGACGGAAAGCGGAACGGCCAGAAGCAGCGTCAGTCCCGTGAGCAGCAGCGTTCCGGCAATCATTGAGGCGGCGCCGAAGCGTTCTTCCTCCGGCGTCCAGTCAAAGGACAGGAAAAATTCGGCGGGCGAAACATCGGCAAAGGTCAGGAGCCCCGTGCGTCCCGTAAGCCATATTACCAGGCCAAGCACTGCGCAGAGCAAAAGGATGCTGACCAGAAAAAACTTGCCGAACAGCGCGTCGGTCATCCGCAAGCGGGCCCGGCGGGCCGGAAAGACCCGCCGGGAGCCTCGGGCGGCTTGGGGAGACGGCTTGCCGTCTCCCGGAACGATCGCCGTCTTGCTCATTTCATCGCCGAAACCGGAATGAATTTCATTTTCTTCAGGGAGCCTTGCTGAAAATCCTTGCTCTGCACATAGTCGATAAAGGCTTTCGTCGCACCGGTCGGCTGGCCTTTGGTCATGTAATAGCCGTAAGCCCAAACTTTGTACTTGCCGTCAATGACGTTTTGCGCCGTCGCTTCCACGCCGTTGATTTTGATCGCTTTGATCGAGCTGTCCACATAAACCAGGTCGATGTAGCCGATCGCATTCGGTGTGGTGGCGACGTTGGTTTTCATGTCGCCGCTGGAGCCGACTTCCTTGTAGTTTTTGTCCTTTTTCACCGTTTCGGTGTTATCGAGAGCTTTCATCTGAAAATTCACGCGCGTGCCCGAACCAAAGGCGCGGTTGATGACCACGATGTCCGCATCTTTGCCTCCGACCTGCTTCCAGTTCGTCACCTTGCCGGTAAAGATGCCCTGAAGCTGCTCCGTCGTGAGGTTCGTGACGCCGACGTTCGGATTAACGATGGCTGCAAAAGGAATCACCGCGACTTTATGGGCGACTTGGCCTTTAAACGCTTTGAAGCCGGGGACGTCCATGCTGGCATCCCAGTCGCATGCGCCGATGTCGGCAATGCCTTTGCTCACGGCTTGCGGGCCGGTGACGGAGCCTTTGCCCGAGGCCGCAATCGTTACCTTCGGATTCTTTTTGATAAATTCTTTTTTGGCCTGCAGCGTCAGGGGAAGCAGCGCGGTGGAGCCGTTGATCGTGATTTTTCCCTTCAGCGTGGATTTGGCATCAACGGGAGCGGCGGAAACCGCCGTCGAAAGCAGCGCAAAGGAAAGCGCCAGAATGGACCATTTACGAAACCCTTTCATTATGCGTTCACCTCATTCGTTTTTTGGAAAGCGGTTGTCAGCGGGTCAAGTACAAAGCGCCGTTTTGGCTGAGGACGACGATTTTCCCTTCCGAGAGAGCCACAACGGCGCTGCCTTCGGACGAAAGGAACAGGCTGTCCAGCGGCAGAGCGGTCGACGCTACGAGCATTTTGACGCCGTCCTCCTGGATGCGGTAAAGCTCGGTCTGTCCGTCAGCAAGTTCCACCGTGAAGGCCAGCTGCCCCGCCGCCGCCGGAACCGCCCCGGACGGAAGAAGACCCGCCGCGAAAGCGGCCGGCTTGCCGTCAGTCCCGACTGTCAGCAGCTTGCCGCCCGGCTCGTCGCTCTCCGGGTCCACACTTATGTATAGCGCCTGGCCGTTCTTCAGCAGCTTGGGGTCCAGCTTGTTGTCGGAGCCGTCCGCAAGCAGCTGCGCCTTGGCGTCCTTCGCGGTCAGGTCGAACGAATAAAGGGAAGTGCCGGCCTTTGAATAATCGATCGTGAGCGATTCCTCCGTGCTGTCGCTGTCGTTCTTGGCGACTCCGGTTACCGTGACGAGATACAGCAGCTTCTTCCCGTCTTCCGCGACCCGAAGCTCGGATTTGTAATTGGTTTTGTCGTCCACCAGCTTGGTAATGCTGCCCGTGTCCAGATTCATTCTGGCGATTTTATCCTGGTTGTCGCCTTGAATGAAATAAATGCTTTTGGCGTCGGCGGCCCAGACCAGATCTGCTTTTACGGAGGTGTCCTCGCTGACGGTCCGGATGACTCCGTTCTCCAGGGAAACTATTTGCAATTGGGCCTTGGCGTTCAGGAACGCCCCGTAGCGCCCATCCGGAGACAAGACCGGCTCCGCGGCATCCTCGTTCTTGACGAGCAGGGAGGCTTTGCCTGTTGCAGCGTCGATGGCGTACAGCGATTTGTCGCTTTCCCGCATTGCGACGATCCGGTTGCCCGCCGCCCAGACCGCGTTTTCAAACGGTCCTTCCAGCAGCTTGTACGAATAGGCCGACATGCCGCCGTTTTCGTCGCGGACCGAACCGCCCAGCGCTTCCACAAGCGGAGCAAGCTCGGCGTATACGGCGCCCTTCCGGTAAACCGGAGCGGTGCCGAATTGGCGCTGTTCCCCGTTCACCGTATAAACCAGTGAGCCTTCCGCCAGTTCCACGGTGTTCCGTTCCAAAGCCGAAGCCTCGAACGTCAGGCGGATTCCGGTGGACGTCCGCTCCATCGCCGCCCCGAACGCATTCGCCAGGTCGCGCAGCGCATACAGCTTGACCCCGCTGGCGTCGAGCGTCCGGAGGCTGACGGATTGACCGTCCAAGGTCAGATTGCCCTGGCTTTCCGTGATGCCGGACGCGGCGGACGCCGCCGGCAAGCCTGCGGCGCCGGGAATGATCGCGGCGGCGGCTACCGCCGCCAACACTGCCTTTTTCCATTGCTTCATCGTTTCACCCGATCCCTTGATTTAGATTCGCTTTCATTGCTTATTTTTGCATGCATTTGTTAAAGATTTTTGTTAGTTTTGTAAAATTAACCAGCAATTTATATGTAGAATATGTAAAAAAAGGAGACTGCCCCGAAAGCCTTTACATGTCTAGGTGCAGTCTCGTTTGCATGAGCGATTTGCTGACGAAGGAAGACTCTTAGAGGAATGATGCAAGGGGGCTATTTTCGGGTTAGTGGAAACACGCCTTATTGCAGGAACCAGGAAAAACCCTTGAGGGACGTGAGGAAATGGTTTTCGGCTTTCATCGGTTCGATTGTAGCGGTTCCGATCTGTGCGTTCCAGCTCCGTCGGCTCCAGCATTGGCTCCGCGCGTCGGTTCCAGCTCCGTCGGCTCCAGCATTGGCTCGCGCGTCGGTTCCAGCTCCGTCGGCTCGGTACGGTACCCCCGATTCCTGCAAAAATACAGCATTCCACAAGCGAAAAGTCCCTTTCCCCGAAATTGCTGCGATTGTGCAGGATAATTATTGAACCATAGCCCGAAAACCGCCAAAATGCCGATAAATCATGCATAATTGCAGGATTTATCCGTAATTCTACTTTTTCCACCAAAAAATAATGCATCTTTGCAGCATTAGATCCATTAACGTCGTCAGTGCCCCTATGTGGAGGGGTGAGAGACGTGGCGATCCCCTCAATCGAGGCTGCACCAGTGCCGGTTAGTCATGTGTGAGGCCGGAAACTATGCATGGGCCGAGGCTAGCGCGGGGCAGGAATTGTGCATGGGCCGAGGCTAGCGCGGGGCAGGAATTGTGCATGGGCCGNCATGTGTGAGGCCGGAAACTATGCATGGGCCGAGGCTAGCGCGGGGCAGGAATTGTGCATGGGCCGAGGCTAGCGCGGGGCAGGAATTGTGCATGGGCCGAGGTAGCGCGGGGCAGGAATTGTGCATAGGCCGAACTCAGCGCGGGGCTGGGAACTGATGCACGATCGGGCCGGGAACTGTGCATAGTACAAGAAACTAAAAGACAACCCGGGGCTTTCGACGCTTCCAGCCTCGTCGCTTGCCTAAAGTAAGTCTGTCGGCAGGTGGCGGTTGACTTTGCCTCGTGCACGATATGCTCCAGGAGGCGGCAGTAAACGCGAAAAAACAAGGAGCCAAGCAGATTCAGCCGCTTAGCTCCCTGTTTTTTCACCTATTATCTTGATTGCTGAGGGTGTTCCAAAAGCCGCCTTTTGAAGCAGCTCCCTTGCTTCTACCCGGTATGCGCTTGAATCAAATTGAAAACACAACCATTTTAATTAATATCCGCACGGCAATTCCGATTGCCCCAGGGTTCGCAGAAACTTGTTACGGGGCATCCTTTGAATGCAACGGTTCAGCGCTGGTACGACAGGCATTTCTCAACAAGCGCCATCCGGATATAAAGCCCGTTGTGCGCCTGCCGGAAGTATGCGGCCCGAGGATCGTCGTCCACCTCAACGGCAATTTCCCCCGCCCGCGGCAGCGGGTGAAGAATAATGGCGTCTTCCCGCATCAGGCCGAGAATGTCGCGGTCGATGATGTATTTTCCTTCGGCCTTGCGGTATTCTTCGGCGGAAGGAAACCGTTCTTTTTGAATCCGGGTTTGGTAGAGCACATCGGCCTCGCGCGCAACCGCAGTCAAATCCTCCGTTTCTTCGTAGGGAATCCCCTGCTCATCCAGATAATGCCGGACATACGGCGGAATCGTCACGTTTTCCGGGGAAACGAAGTAGATTTTGACGTTCTTGTAGTTGGCGAGCATGTAGCTGAGCGAATGAACCGTCCGGCCGTAAGCCAGGTCCCCGATCATGGCGATGGTGAGCCCGTCAATGCTCCCCCGCTCCTTCCGGATCGAATACAGATCAAGCAAAGCTTGGGTAGGGTGTTCCCCTGCGCCGTCCCCCGCGTTAATAATCGGCACGGTGGCGACGGAGGCCGCCCGTTCGGCCGCTCCGATCTCGGTATGCCGCATGACGATGACATCGCTGTAGCCCGATACGATACGGATTGTATCCTCCAACGTCTCTCCCTTAATGGTGGAGGAGAACTGCGCGGCGTTCTCCGTCCCGATAACCCGGCCGCCCAGCCGGTTCATCGCCGATTCAAACGAAAGGCGGGTCCGGGTGCTGGCCTCGAAGAACAGCGTCGTCATGATTTTGCCGGTAAAAAAGGGGTCGCGGTTCCAGTTCGCACGGTCTTCCATCCGGGCGGCCGCTTCGAACAGCTCGTCCAGCGTCCGGCGGTCAAATTGCTTGGCTCCTAGCACATGGTAGAACGAAGTCATGGTATCTTCCTTTCCGGTTAGTGGGACAGATCAAAACCGCCAGAGGGCTCTGACGGTTTTACTGCGGCGGTACCTTTATTTGGCTCCGCGGAACGCCTCGATATAGGCTTTGGCTTTTTCGCGGACAAGCGAATAATCTTTGCGCTGGACCGCTTCTTTGGTCAGGTCCGAGCCGATGCCGACCGCAAACGCGCCGGCTTTGATCCAGTCGGCCAGATTGTCCAGAGAGACGCCGCCCGTCGGCATGATGTTGGCCTGCGGCAGCGGGCCGCGAATGCTTGGGATAACGGAAGGCGAATAGAGATTGCCCGGAAACAGCTTCACCACATCGACGCCGAGCTCCAGAGCCGTCTGGATTTCCTGAATGGTCATCGTGCCGGGCATGACAGGAATCCGGTAGCGGTTGCAAAGAATAACGGTCTCTTTGTTCAAGGAAGGAGCGACGACAAATTCCGCTCCGGCGAGAATGGTCGCCCGCGCGGTTTCCGGGTCCAGCACCGTGCCCGAGCCGATGACGGCAAAGCGTTCGTCGTCCGGGCTTGCCGAGCTGGAATACTCGCTCGACAGCTTGCGGATCGCCTCGAGCGCGCCGGGGACGGTCATCGTAATTTCCATAATCTTGATGCCGCCCGCAATGGCCTGCCGCGCCATCTCGACGACTTCCTCCGGAGACTCGCCGCGCAGCACGGCGACGACGCCCTGCTGGGAAATGCTCTCCAAAATCTTGAACTTCTTCATCTTCTGAGTCCCACCTGTCCTTTTGTGCATAACGGCTTCGCCGGGATTGAGCCGGCATGGCCGGAAAACCGTTCGCTTCGTCAGCGCCCATTATAGCATTGTGCAGCCGGAGTGAACAGAGCGCCGGCCAATTTCGGGGCGCTGGCGTTTGCTCCGTCGGTTGGCTATGATAAGGAAAAAGCTTGAAAAACGCCGGTCAAAGCGCCGGGCCTTTGCCCCCGTCCACATTGACGGACGTGCCGGTGACATAGGAAGCCGCCTCGGAGGCGAGAAATGCGATGACGTTCGCCGCCTCCTGCGTGCGTCCGATGCGCCCAAGCGGAATCTGATGGTCCGGCAGCGCGGAAAACTGCTCCCAGGTAAGCCCGGGTGCGGCGCTTTTCCATTTTTTCTCGATTTGGTCGCTGTGAATCAGCCCGATGCAGACGGCGTTGACGCGAATGTTGTCCTTCGCCAGGTCGCGGCTCATCGCCTTCGTCAGCGCCAGTCCGGCGGCGCGGCTGACCGTTGTGGGCAGCGAGGAAGCGGGCGGCGTTTTGGCGGAAGAAGTGGCGAGGTTGACGATGGCCCCGCCCCCTGCCTCCTTCAGATGGGGAACGGCGGCGCGGGAGCAATGAATGGCTCCGAACAGCTTCAGATCGAGATCCGCCTGCCAGTCACCCTCTTCCACTTGGCTGAAAGCCTTTGCCGCCGATGTTCCGGCATTGTTGACGAGGATGTTCAGCCCGCCGAAGACGCGGACGGTTTCGGTAATAAACCGTTCGCATTCCTCGCGCTTGGTGACATCCGTCGGGACAGCCAGCACCTCGCCGCCCGTTTCCCGCCGAATCCGCTCCGCCGCCGCTTCCAGTTCTTCCCGGCCGCGGGCGCATATTGCTACCCGCGCCCCTTCGGCCGCAAGCGTCAAGGCGGTCTGATAGCCGATACCTTTGCTGCCGCCGGTTACGGCGGCCACTTTTCCTTGCAGTCCCAGGTCCATCCCGCTGCTCCTCCTTTTAGATCGTTTCCATCGGATCGTTTCTAATGGATAGAATACCATGCGAACCCTCCCGATGCGAGGACGCGGAAGCCCGGTGCTTGCCGGGGGCCCGCCTGCGCGCATTACACAGTGACCGGTTTGGCAGCGATACTGCCGGCATCCCGTTTTTCCAAGCAAATATTCAAGGAGTTGACTTGCATCCATGCTTCCTTTGCCTCTTAAACGAACAGGCGGAATTCTTCTCGCCGCCGCCTTCCTGTTTGCCGGTTCCGCCGGCTGCTCCGTCTTTGACCGGGCCGAAAGTCCCTCGGCCTCATCGCCCGCCCCTTCCGTATCCAACCCTGCTCCTTCGGCGCCGGACGCCGCCGCGCCATCTCCGTCCGCCGTGGAAACAGCTCTCTCTCCCGCTCCTGCTCCATCCCCCGAGCCAGCCGACAAAGCCGTTGAACGGCTGAAAACGATGACCACCGAAGAAAAGATCGGGCAGCTGGTCATCGTCGGCATAGACGGGACAACCGCCGGGCAGGACGCGTTGTCCTTAATCCGGGACCGCAAAGCCGGCGGCGTCATTTTCTTTCAGCCCAATTTGCAGTCGGCCGGTCAAACGCTCGCCTTGCTGAACGAGCTGAAGCGCCTGAACGCCGATAACCCGGTTCCGCTTTGGCTGAGCGCCGACCAGGAGGGCGGCCGGGTGACGCGCATGCCTCCCGAGCTGGCAAAGCTTCCGTCCGCCTCGTCCGTCGGACAGAGCGGCGATCCCGCCATGGCGGAACGGATCGGCGCAAACATGGCGAAAACGATGGCGGGTTTCGGGTTCAACCTGGATTTCGCGCCGGTGCTGGATGTCGACAGCAACCCGGACAATCCCGTTATCGGCGACCGCTCCTACAGCCGCGACCCGGAAACCGTCGCCCGGTTCGGAAACGCGGCCCTGAACGGCATCCGCGAGGGCGGCGTGGTTCCGGTGGTGAAGCATTTTCCCGGACACGGCGACACCTCCGTCGACTCCCATCTCGGGCTTCCGGTCGTGAAGCATGACCTGGACCGCCTGCGCCGCCTCGAGCTGGTCCCGTTCGCCGAAGCGGTTCGGAACGGAGCGGATGCCGTGATGGTCGCCCATATTCTGCTGCCAAAGCTGGATGCCGACCACCCCGCTTCCTTTTCCAGTCCGGTAATCACCGGTCTGCTGCGCGGCGAACTGGGCTTTCAGGGCCTTGTGATGACGGACGATCTGACCATGGGCGCCATTGCGGAGCATTACGAAATCGGCGAAGCGGCGGTGCAGGCCATCCTTGCAGGCGGCGACATCGTCCTGGTCTGCCATGAATATGAGAAAGAGACGAGAGTGCTGGATGCGCTCGGGGAGGCGGTCCGGACCGGACGCATTTCGCCCGAACGGCTGGATGAGAGCGTACTGCGCATTTTGCGGACCAAGGAGAAATACGGCCTGAAGGGGAATGCATCGGACGGTCCGGATATTCAAGCGCAAAATAAAGAGGCGGCCGCCCTTGTGCAGAGCTTGAAGTAAAACCGCCCGCCACCCTTGCGGTTCTCCTCAAAGTTCCGTGTTGACGCCCCCGGCAGCCGGTGCTATGATTGAAAAAATTTACTTAAAAACGGCGGGAGGAATCGGAGTGGCTACTTATTATACGGAACCTTCAAGGACGTTCAGCGAATTTTTGCTGATTCCGAATTTGACGACAAAGGACTGCGTGCCGTCCCAGGTCGACCTTAGAACGCCGATTGTCAAATATGGCCCGGGCGAGAACCCCGCATTTTCCCTCAATATCCCGTTCTCGTCCGCTGTCATGCAGTCGGTATCAGACGACCGGATGGCCATCGCGCTGGCCAAGGCGGGCGGCATCTCGTTCATTTTCGGCTCCCAATCGGTGGAAGCCGAGGCCGATATGGTCCGCAAGGTGAAGAAATACAAGGCCGGCTTCGTCATCAGCCGCTCGAATCTGACGCCGCAGCATACGCTGAAGGACGTTATCGAGCTGAAGGAGAAAACCGGCCACTCCACCGTCGCCATAACGGAAGACGGCAAACCGAACGGCAAGCTGCTCGGCATCGTCACCGGCCGCGATTACCGCATCAGCCGCGACCCCTTAAATCTCCCCGTCGGCCAATTCATGACCCCCTTTTCCTCCCTCATCTACGGAACCTCGGGCATTTCCTTGTCCGAAGCCAACGACCTCATCTGGGAACACAAGCTCAACTGTCTGCCGATCATCGACAAAGCGGGCAACCTGGAGTATCTTGTCTTCCGCAAAGACTATGACGAGCACAAAAAGAATTCCACCGAGCTGCTAGACGAGAACAAAAGCTACATTGTCGGCGCAGGCATCAACACCCGCGATTACCGCGAACGCGTGCCCGCCCTGGTGGAGGCGGGAGCGGACGTGCTGGTTATTGACTCGTCCGACGGCTTCAGCGAATGGCAGCGCGAAACGGTGGAATACGTCAAGGCGAATTTTAATGTGAAAATCGGGGCCGGCAATGTAGTGGACCGCGAGGGCTTTCTGTACCTGGTGGAATCGGGTGCGGATTTCGTCAAGGTCGGCATCGGCGGAGGCTCCATCTGCATCACCCGGGAGCAAAAAGGCATCGGGCGCGGCCAAGCCTCCTCGCTGATCGAGGTCTGCGCGGCGCGCGACGAGTATTTCAAGGAAACCGGCGTGTACGTGCCGATTTGCTCCGACGGCGGCATCGTCCACGATTACCACATTACGCTGGCGCTGGCGATGGGGGCCGATTTTGTGATGATGGGCCGGTACTTTGCCCGCTTTGACGAAAGCCCGACGCGCAAGCTGAAGGTCGGCAATAATTTTGTGAAGGAAATATGGGGCGAGGGCTCGAACCGGGCGCGCAACTGGCAGCGGTACGACAGCGGCGGCAAAGAGGAGCTGCACTTTGAGGAAGGCGTGGATTCCTACGTCCCTTATGCCGGCGGCCTGCAAGAAAACCTGGACAAGACGCTGAGCAAAATCAAGTCCACCATGTGCAACTGCGGTGCCAAATCGATTCCCGAGCTGCAAAAAAAGGCGCGCATTACCTTGATTTCCGCCACCAGCCTGACCGAAGGCGGAGCGCATGACGTTATTTTGAAGGAAAGCGGCTTGTCCGCCGAATAACCCGTTCGGGCTTCCCGGACTGCCAAACAAAACCTCCCGGACGGCTTCGGCCGCGGGAGGTTTGTTGTTGTCAGGCAAATCCGTTTGTCCCGGACTGCCGGTATTGAAGCATCCATTCGTACAAATCGTCCCGGGCATAGGCGTGGGACCAGGAATCGTGTCCGACGCCCGTCAGCTCCGTTAACCGCGCCCGGTTGTTGCCGTTCTCCCGCAGGGCCTGGATCAGATTCCGGGAAAACTGAACCGGCACCACATCGTCCCGGTCGCCGTGAAACGCCCATACCGGCAGATTTCCCAGCCGGTAAGCCCGCCCGGCCAGCGCCCCGCCGCAAATCGGAACGATGGCGGCAAACCGTTCGGGGTATTGAAGCGCCAGCTCCCAGGTGCCAAAGCCGCCCATGCTGAAGCCCGTCAGGTAAACGCGCTTCGGGTCCGCATCCTGCTCGCGGATCGTTTGCTCAATCAGGCGGAGCACAGCGTTCTGCTCCCGGATCCAGTTCGAATTTGCCGGACATTGGGGCGCGAGGAGCAAAAACGGAAGCTCCCTCCCCCTTGCCGCTTCTTTGGCCAGCCCGTGCGCGGCAATCTTCCGCGGATCATCGCCGCGCTGCCCCGCTCCGTGCAGGCAGACCACCATCGGACATTTGGCGCTGCAGTCGTCCTCGTCTTTCATGGGAGCGGCAAGCAGGTAGTTCATCGCTTCCGTAAACCAAGGACCTTCCGTCCGTTTGTAAAACAGCTCCATTGTCCCCGCTCCCTTCGCCCCTATTCTAGCGAATTTGCAGCAGCAGGCACAACTGCACCGGACAAACAGACGGACCGCCTGCTTCCGTTTCCGGGGCAAGCGGTCCGTTTTTTCCAAGCAAGGGGTGTGGAGCTATTAAGGTTAAACGGATTTCAGGTGGAACCAGGCGCTGACAAAATCGCCCTTCAGCTCCGGCATGATGAGGCCATCCTCCATCAAACGGTCGCCGCCGAGCGTCCGGTCCTGTCCTTCCACCGCGTAATCCCGCTCGGGGTCCAGGCCCTTGAGCTTGACGCGGGTTGGACGCGGGAACGGCCGGGCCAGCACGCGGAAGAAAAAGAACAGCGCTTCGCTCTTGTCGGGCGAAACGAACATCCAGGCCGTTTCGTTTCCGTCACCCGTAAACGGGCTTTTCAAGCGGTACATGTCCCCGGTTTGGACAAGCGGCCGGAATTTCTTGTAGCGGGCCACCTGCTCGCGGGCCAGTTCCTTTTCTTCCTCGGTAAATCTCGTCAGGTCCATTTCATACCCGAAGTTACCGGACATGGCGACGTCCCCGCGCATGGAAAGCGAGGTCAGCCGGCCGACCTGGTGGTTCGGCGCCGCGGATACATGGGCGCCAATGGTGCTGGCCGGATAAACCAGGCTGGTGCCGTACTGGATTCTCAGGCGTTCGACAGCATCCGTATCGTCGCTGGTCCAGGTTTGCGGCATGTAGTAAAGCATGCCCGGATCGAACCGGCCGCCGCCGCTCGAGCAGCTTTCGAACAGAATGTCCGGGAAGCGGGAAGTCAGGCGCTCCAGCAAATCATACAGCCCCAAATAATAACGGTGGGCGATTTCCATTTGATCCTCGGCGGGCGCCGCGGCCGAGCCGATTTCGGTCAGGCTCCGGTTCATGTCCCATTTGATGTAGGCGACCGGAATGGAGCTGAAAATGCGGCTGAGCGATTCGTAAATATAATCGACGACTTCCTGGCGCGAATAATCGAGCACGAGCTGCCAGCGGGCTTCCGTCCGGCGGCGGCCCGGCACATGCAGGCACCAGTCGGGATGGGCGCGGTACAGATCGCTGTCCGGGGAAATCATCTCCGGCTCAACCCACAGGCCGAATTTCAAGCCGAGCCGGTTGACCCGCTCCGCCAGATCGGTCAAGCCGCCCGGCAGCTTCCGCCGGTCCTCCACCCAATCCCCGAGGGAGCTGTTGTCCGCGTCCCGTTTGCCGAACCAGCCGTCGTCCAGCACAAACAGCTCGATCCCGAGATCGGCGCCGGCCTTGGCGATTTCTTCGATCTTGTCAGCCGTGAAATTGAAATAGGTCGCTTCCCAGTTGTTGACCAGAATCGGCCTTTCCTTGTCCCGGTGAACACCCCGGCACAAACGCGTCCGGTAAAGCCGGTGATAGGTGCGGGACATGCCTCCGAAGCCTTCCGCCGAATAAACCAGCACCGCTTCCGGGGTCTGGAACGCTTCGCCGGGCGCCAGCGTCCAGGTGAAATCAAAGGGGTTCAGTCCGATCGTGACACGCGTCGTCTGGAACATATCCACTTCGGCGTCGGCGGCGAAATTCCCGCTGTAGACCAGGCTGAAGCCATAGACGGAGCCTTGGTCCTCATCCGTGTTTCGTTCTGCGATGGCGAGGAACGGATTCAATTGGTGGCCGCTCATGCCGCGGCGGCTCTCGATCCGTGTTCCTCCCGGACCGACCGGGCGGCGCTGAATGCTGTTTTCGCGGCTCCACGCGCCGGACAGATACACCGCATCGTATTCCGAAGACGGCAGATCGACACTGGCGCTCAGTGCCCGGAACAGCCGGACGGGCTGCTCGCCCTCGTGGCGGAACAGCACGGAGCGGATCACCGCGTTATGCTCGGCAAAAACGGTATAGCGCAAGGTGACGGCCAGGTTGCTGTACCGGTCGCGCAGGTGCAGCTCAAGCGTCTGCGCTTCGTCCTCCGCTTCGGCGTATACGGCGGGCAGCCCCTTCAATTCCGGTTTGCCGTCCGTGATCCGGTGGCTTTCGTAAACCAGCTCCGTAATCCGCGTGCCGTCCACCAGCTGCACTTGATAAGCCGGGTTTCGGAAGTCGCTGGAGCCGTACTGCGGGTACTCTTGAGGAATCCAATCGAGCGAGGTTTCCGCCGGGAAAAGCCCAAGGCCGGCCAGATTGCCGGAATCGCGCAGTTTCTTGCCCCAATACGAATGAAGGGGGTACCCGTTCACGAGGCGGATGACGTAGCTCATGTCTTTGGTTTGCAAGTGAAACAAAGCCTCTTGTTCATGATATGTAATCGGCAATGTATAATCCTCCTTAATGGCGGGCCGGCACGGGTTACGCCCAACGGCGAACGCCGTATCCGGCCTTGGTTGGATAATCGAAGCTTTACGGGCCGATTAGCCCAATTCGTACAGCCGCGCCGTGTAATTGGCGCCGGCCCCTACCGTCAGCTGCGCGGACGCCGGATGCCAGGCAAACGGCTCCTCCGCGAAGCCCGGATAAATCCTCTTGGCTTCTACGTCCCGCCCCTTCAGATGCGGGATTGGAATCGTCACCCGGTCCGAGCTGCTTTCCATCCGCCACACGGCCAGGAACGTTTTTCCGGCACCGCGCAGGCCATATGCGATCCATTCGCTGTCCCGGCGGGGCAAGCCAAGCGGCCAGAAGGCATAGGACTCGGGAATGTAGCGGCGGATTTCCTTGTACAAATCCAGCGCTTCCTTCACGAGCCGGCGGCGCTCCGGATCGATTTCGGCCAGGTGGCCGCTCTGATGGACGCGCAGCAAAAGCGTGTTCACCATATTAAAGACCACTTCCTCCCGGTCTCCCTGCTTGAGCGGGTAGGACCAGATGGCCGATTGCTCCGGCGTCAGGGCGCCCGGCGAGCTTGCGGCGATAACGGCGTAATTGCGGTAATCCGTCGTGTCGCTGGTCGACTGAATGCTGTGCCGGCTCAGCATGGCATAGTCCATCCGCATGCCGCCGGAGCCGCAGTTCTCGATAACGAGGTCCGGGTAGCGCGCGAACACGCCGTCCAGCCAGGCAAGGTATGCCCGGTTGTGCTGCAAAAGCCCGTCCCCGAAGCTGTCGGCGTCAAGCTCGGTGCCGATTCCGGCGTTGATGTTATAGTCCATTTTGATATAGCCGACACCATAATCTTGCACCAGCCGGTCGATGACTTCATCCGCGTGCGCAATAACCGCCGGGTTGCGGAAATCGAGATGGTAGCGGCTGCGGTCCTTGATTTTTTTGCCGTGGCGGGTAATAAACCAGTCATCGGTCGTTTCGGCCAGCTTGGGCGAATGAATGCCCATCACTTCGATTTCGAGCCAGAGGCCGGGAATCATGTCCTTGGAGCGGATGTAATCGAGCACAAACCGGATGCCCTCCGGAAACCGTTTCTCGGACGGCTGCCAGTACCCCACATTGTCCCACCAGAAGCCGTCGGCGTACCAGCCGGCGTCGATGCAGTAATACTCACATCCCGCTTCCGCGGCCGCATCGATCAGCGGCAGCTCCTTTTCGGTCGTCGGATCGGCCCAGAGGCAGTTCATGTAATCATTGAAAATGATTTTGAGCGACCGGTTGTCCTCGTTCGGCCGGCGGATTGCCCGGCGGTATCGGGTCAGCTGCTCGATCGCCTCGTCAAAACCGCCTGCGGCGGCTCCCACGGCGACCGGAACGGAGCGGAACGCCTCGCCCGGCTCGAGCTTCTTCCACCAATGGTTGTCATGCTCGGTCGGACCGCTGACGAGAAGCGCGAGCTGTTCAATCTGCTCGAAAATTTCGTAGTGCCAGGAGCCGTTGTTTTCGATCTGCCAGAACAGCGTCGTGCCGGTCTCGTGATTTTGCAGCACGCCCATCGGAATGTGCTCCGCACTCGACCAGGAGCCGGTATTGCTGACGGCGATCCGTTTGGACCCGAATTCGTTCAAATGCGTAAGTCCCAGCTCGGGCAGCTTGTAATTCCGCCACTGCACCTCGCCCTGCCAGGAGCTGTGGGCCATCCATAGCGACATTTTGCGGTCCCGGCTCTCGATTCCTTCCTTGGACAGTCCCGTGAGCGCGAAGGAGGAAACATACTCTACTCCGACGGCTTCCGTTCCCTTGTTATCCAGCTCGGTCCAGGCGCGAACCGTTTGAATCCCGGCATAGAACTGGTAATGCAGCGTCGCCTGCAAGCCGGTTTCGCGGTCGTGAAGAACGATTTCCAGCTTCTTGCCGGAGGCCTCCGTGTCTGCGATCCGATGCTCGACATACCGCATCCGGACGCCGGGCATGGTATTCTTCTTCGTGCGGCCGTGATATTCGAGGCGGTCGTCGCCGGTTGCCTGAATTTCCACCGGACGGAACCCCGGCTTCTGCCTGGCCGTCACCGTTTCCTCGCGGAACGGCAGAGCGCCGAAATGCAAAAGCAGCAGGTCGTTCTCCTCCGTTACTTCAAACACCAGGTGCAGGCCTTCCTGTTTCAGTTCAATCCGTTTCATTTCCGTTCCCACCTTTGCAGTCCGTGTGAATTTGTGTGTACATGTCCAGGCTGCTGGCCTGTTCTCCGCAGGCCCGGGCTGCGTAACCCGGGGGCGGCCGACAGCACACCGCGCATTGTGAAGCGCTTACCATCCACGGCTTCCATCATAACATAACCGTGGCATCCTATACAGGATAGTATGAAAGCGACTACATGAGAAGGGAACCAAATATGATTTCTTGTCTTTTCACGTAATTTGTTCGTACAAGTAAAAAAGCGTCCGTTTCCGGGGAAACGGACGCTTGCCGCAGCCGGGCAGCATGGGGGCCGACAGGCTGAGAGGCTTCCGGCAGCTGTCCGGAAAACCGCCGCTGCGCGCATGCGCGCTAAATGGCTGCTCCAAACCGGTTCAATTGGCCGCGCAGCTCTTCCTTTAACAACCGCTTCTTTGGTTCCTCCAGAAAAGCCGCTTCCATTCCGTTCAGCACCAGTCTGCCCAGCTCGCTAAGGCAAAATTCGAATTTTTCGGCCAACACGCCGTATTCGCGGGAAATGGTCGTTCCCGAAACGCCGGGATTGTCCGTGTTGACCGTCACCATAAGGCCCCGGTCGAAATAATCCCGCAGCGGGTAGGAGTGCCAGTCCGGGACCGCTTTGGTTTGAAGGTTGCTGACCGGGCACATTTCCATCGGAATTTGCCGCTTCTGCATCATTTTCAGCACCGGCTCGCTTTCCCGCAGCCTCACTCCGTGACCGATCCGGGAAGCGCCGAGGCGCGTGACCGCTTCGTCGATGTTCTGCGCGCCGGCCGCTTCGCCGGCGTGAATGGTTACCGGGATTCCCTTCTTGTGGGCAAGGGCGAACACTTCCCGAAACTGCTCCGGCGGAAAGGAAGCCTCGTCTCCTGCCAGGTCGACCGCCACCAGGCCTTTGCCGAAGTACTTCGCAGCCGCTTCGATGACCTCCAGATTCAGCTTTTGCGGATGGTGCCGCATGCAAATCGCGATGACCCGTGCGGTCATGCCAAAGTCTTTTTCCCCGCGCTTAAGCCCTTCGATCACCCAGTAAATCGTCTCCTCCGGGCTCATCCCCCCACTCCGGTGAAGCTGGGGGGCGAAGCGGATTTCCGCATAACGGACGTTGTGCTGCGCGGAATCCGCCAGCGCTTCGTACGCGGCCCTCTCCAGCGACCGCGGGGTTTGCAGAAAACGGGTCGTAAACTCGAATTTGCTCAAATATTCCTTCAGACTCCGGCAGTCGTCGTTAACCCGAAGATAAGGGGTCAGCCGGTTCGGCTCCTGCGCCGGAAGTTCAATCCCCTGCTCGGCCGCAAGCTCGATGACCGTTTCCGTTTTGAGGCTGCCGTCCAAATGAAGGTGCAAATCGACCTTCGGCATTTGCTGGATGAAAACCCAATCCCGTTTTGCCGCCTCCATCGTTGTTTCCTCCCTTTCTTTAAGTTTGATTTCCCGCCGATGAAAAAGACTCAAAAAGGATAATTGATGGAAACTTCGTGTTAGGTTTATGAAAGAATTCCAACGATAATGTGTGTTTATGTAATCTTATATAACACAATATAAAGAAAATAACAATATAGCTGAATATCGCGTCAACTTTTCTGCACCTCTTTTATGGCCTTTCCCGATGTGATACAATTTTCAAAACCGTTTTGCGGCAGAGGTTTTGTTTCGGCTGCGGCGGTTTTCGGTGAAGTGTTTCTCGAGGAGGAATTCGCATGGATTTGCGTAAAATGAGGCTGGACGATCCGGTCAGCGGAACGTTCAGCGAGGAACGGGAAGAATACGAACGGGATTACGCCCGCTTGATACAATCCCCCGCGTTCCGTCGGCTGCAGGGGAAATCGCAAGTGTTCGGGGCCGGCTCGGGCGATTATTACCGCACCCGGCTGACCCATTCGCTGGAGGTGTCGCAAATCGCCCGGGAAGCGGCGCGCCGGCTTGCTTCGCAGTATCCGTTTCTGGCGCGCAAGGAGCATCCCGGCCTGGTGCTGGAGCAGGCGGTGGTAGAGTGCGCGGCGCTTGCGCACGACCTCGGCCATCCGCCCTTCGGCCACAAGGGCGAAGATGTGCTGAACCGGCTTTTAATGGAGCAATTCGGAATGAAATACGAGGGAAACGCGCAAAACTTCCGCATCCTGATGTTTCTGGAGAAGCGGGCGGGCAGCGAAAGCGGATTGGACCTGACCGCCGCCGTTCTGCTTGCGATCAACAAATATCCGTTTCGCCTGGAAGAGCCGAAGCGGCTCAAAGGCGTCTACGGAACCGAGTGGGCCGCCATCGAAGAGCTCCGCACCCGCTGGCAGCTGCCTCCGGGCTGCACCACCTTGGAGACCCAGCTGATGGACTTGTGCGACGATATCGCCTATTCGACCCATGACATCGAAGACGGCATTCGGGCTGGCAAAATCCAGATGCACCGGGCATTCTTTGAGGATGACTGGCTGGCCGGCAACCTGGTCAGCGAGATTGTCAACGATGAAGGGAATGCAGGCTTCGGTTGGGAGCAGGTTGACGTAAAGGCGATGGTGCAGCGGGTGCTGGCCGCCTATCTGACGCAATGGGAGGAAGTCTATCTGCTGAGCGGAAAGGAATCGTCACGGGCGCGGCGCGAAATGAAGGCGCGCTGGGTAAGCACCTTCGCCGGGCGGATCGGCATTATCGACGATCCCGCCAACGGCTGGAAAAAGGTGACGTTTGTCCGCGACGGCGCACAGGACTTCGAGCTGCTGCGGACGATGGAAATTTTGAAGAAGCTGGCCTGGGTCACGCTGCACAAGGATTTCCGGGTGCAGCGCCTCCAAATGAGGAGCGATATTATCCTCCGCCGGCTGTGGGACAGCTACATCGTCCCCGACACAGGCCGACTGATCATTCCGCCCGATTGGCTTGAAAGCTATGAACGCAACAAAGCCAACTGGCCTTGGCCGCGTTTCGTCGCCGATTATCTCTCGGGCATGACCGATTCCTACGCGGAAAAAGTATACGGCGAGCTCTATGCCAACAAATCCGGCTCCATCTACGAGATGGACTAAACAAAATCCACCCTGGCGCAGCAGGCACAAAACCATGACAGCTGCCGGAGGGTGGATTGTTTGCATTCATTCCGCCAAATGGCCGGTCTCCCTGTATTCGCTCCTCAGCATGCTCATGACCAGAACATCCACATACCGGCCGTTCCGGAACGCCTTTTGGCGCAGCCTTCCTTCTTCCTGGAAGCCGCAGCTCCGGTAACAGCGGATCGCCCGCTCATTGGTGGCCAGCACCTCCAGCGAAAGCCGGCGCAGGTTCATCGATTCGAACACAAACCGCAAGGCAAGCGCAATCGCCTCCCGGCCGAAGCCCTGGCCGAGCTTCTCACGCTTACCCAATACGATCCCCAGCACCGCGGAGCGGTTCTTCCAGTCAATCCCGTGCACATCGACTTGCCCTATGTATTCGTCCGTTTCTTTTAAGGCAATAACAAAGCCCTTCGCGTTGTCCGACGTCTGCTCCAGCTGGCGTTGAAGAAAAGCTTCCGTTTGCGTCTCCGAACGCGGATACAGAAAAGTGTCGCTCAGATCCGTTGTGATCGCCGTATCGTTAATCCAGCTTCGAATGGCAGCCAGGTCCTCCCGGCGGTACTCCCGAAGTTCAATGCGTTCCCCTGTCAAAAACCCCATAATTCCGCCCCCAGACCTTTAATTTTTTCTACTTTATCACGTTTGCGACTTTTCCGCATGCGTACCGTGTTTTTTCTCCCGGGCGGGAAAAGGAACTTTTCCAAACTTGTCGAAAACGAAGGATAGTGCCAAATTGCCGCAAAAACGGAGGAAGCAACGATGGAACTGTACCACTATTACAATGAGGAAACAGGCCCTTTTCTCAATTTGTCGGATTTGCCCGGCGATGAAGCGGAACAGGTGCAGGAGCGGCTCCGATTGGAGAGAAAAGGATTTGCCGCCGCGCGTTCTCCCGATTACCTTTCCGTCCGCCGCGGGCTGGAGGAGCGGGTGCGGGAGCGGTTCCTCCAAAAAGGCGGAAGGCCCAAGCGTCTTCGCCCGCATTACATGACGCTTGGCGAATGCCCCTGGCTGCTGGAGTGGTATCCTAACGGACGCTTCTTGAAACTGCCGGCAGCCGCTTTTCCGCCGGATGCGATTAGCTTTACTTACGGCGACATGTTCCCCGCTTTTCGCATCACGGACGGCAAACCATACCGGGGAGAAGTGTACCGGCTGGACGAAATCGGCCTGCTTATCGAACGGTTCGGCTGCCCTCAAGCATGGAACCCGAACGGCGAGCACGGCCCCGAGCGGTACATTGAAGCGCAGATCTGGGACGACGAGCCTTTACTGGGCGTTATTCATAGGGGTCTGAGGCAAAAAGTGGCGGGCCCGCAAGCAACCTCAACTACCGGAAAACCGCTTCCCTCCGGCCAATAGCCAAAAAAATCCGGCCCGAACAAGGGATTTCCCTGTCCGGTCCGGATTTCATGTATTCCTGCTCGAAACAGCCAAAGCCTGTGAAAGGTTACATTTGACACATCATCCGCTTTTGTCTTAGGCGAAAGTCACCCGAAACGTTTTGATCTCATACGGTTTGATGGCAAACGCAATCGCGGCTTCGCTCTGACGGTCGCCTTCCGGCCGCTCCATCAGATCGCATTCCTGCCAGGAAGCGATACTGTAGTCGCTCGTCAGCTTGACGCTGCCGCGCCCGCCGGTGTACTCGTGGAGCCGGACGATCACCTCGTCCCCATCCTCCGCCTTTTTGACCGCATCGATCATGACATTGGCCGCGTTGACCCGGAACAGCGTTTTGCCGGCTTCCGACGTTGCGCCCGGCACGCCCAGCAGCGGGTTGTTCAGCATCCAGGCTTCCTGGGCCGTCCGGCCGTCCACCCAGTCGCCTTGGTGCGGCAGCAGCGAGTACGTGAAGCGGTGCTCGCCCTGGTCCGCATTCGGGTCCGGCTCGATGGCGGATTTGATCAAAGAAAGCCGGATCACGTTGTCTTTGATGTCATGGCCATATTTGCAGTCGTTCAGCAAGCTGACCCCGTAATCGCGCTCGGAGAGGTCGACCCACTGGTGCCCGACCGATTCAAAGCGGGCGTAATCCCAGCTGGTGTTCCAGTGCGTCGGCCGTTTGACGTTCCCGAACTGGATGTCGTACGTGGCTTCCGTCGAACGGACGTCAACAGGAAAGGCCGTTTTCAGAAGCTGCTGCTGCTCATGCCAGTCGGCCTTGGTAGCGAAATCGATCCGGCGGCTGCCGGCATACACCGTCAGCTCCTGCTCGATGGTCGAATCCATGTACGTCCAGACAAACCGCACCGTCGCGGAAAGCGGACCGAATTCGAGGGCCTCTACGCTGCGGAGCTCCGTGACTTCGCGCTGTTTTTCCTGATAGAAAATATCAATGTCCCAGGCGTTGAACATCTTCGGCTTGTCTTCAAACACCTGAAGCACGTTGCCGGCGCAGCCGGGCGCCAGCACCTCCCGGTCCGCAGCCAGATCGCGGATCGACGTCAGCTGGCCCGCTTCGTTCCATTCCAGCACGTAATGGGGAGTCGTCAAGCGGGAGCCTTCCAGCCGGAACGGAATATCCGCAGCCTTCCGCCCTCCGCCGGAAACAAAACGGATCGTACGCGCGCCGAGAGGCGGGACCGCGGCAGCCGCAATTTGCCAAACGCCGTCCCGGTATTCGCTTTGCAGCGCTTCGCCCGTTTCGTCCGTCCATTCTCCCGAGGTGCCGTACCGCTCCGCCGGGATGCGGACAAGATCGCTTCTTTCGAAGGACGCGTTGTTGTACACCGTTACCGCATCCGCACCAGCATCCGCGGCCCGCAGCGCGTCGGCCGCTTCCTCGCGCGCCGCCAGTCCGATCTTCTCCGCGCCGGCATATTCGATCCGGGAATCCGCGTACACCTCGCCGATGGACGAGCCTGGAATGATGTCGTGGAACTGATTGCGCAGAATCGTGCGCCAGCCCTCCAGAAGCGACGCGGCCGGATAGTTCGCCCAGCTGCCGGTTGCGACGGCCGCCTGCACCTGCAGCAGCTCCGCTTCCCGGAACAAAAGCTCCAGCTTCCGGTTCATGCGTTTGTTATACGCCTGGCTCGTGTAGGTGCCGCGATGGAACTCCAGGTACAGCTCCCCGTCCCAGGTATGAATGTACCGGTCGCTCGCTTCCACCGTTTCGTGCAGGCGGTCGAAAAATTCATCCGCGCGGCCGGTTTTGACCGCCGGAACGCCCGGCATGTTTTCCAGCCTGCGCCGCATCTCCAGCATTTCGCGGTTGACGCCGCCGCCCCCGTCTCCGTAGCCGTAAGAAAGCAGCAATTCCTGATTCAATTCCTTGTCGCGGTACACATCCCAGATGCCTTTGGCCGAAAACGGCTCGATCAGCCCGTTATACGTGTAATACCAGGCGCCGGAATCCGGCCCCTCCGGTGTCGTGATAAAGTGCGTCAGCACCTCCGAGCCGTCGATGCCCCGCCATTTGAACGTATCATGCGGCATCCGGTTGTATTGGCTCCAGCTGATTTTCGTCGTCATGAACGTGGTGATCCCGGCTTTCCGCAAAATTTGCGGAAGCGCCCAGCTGTAACCGAACACGTCGGGCAGCCACAGGTATTTGTTCTCGACGCCAAACTCCTTGCGGAAAAATTCCGTCCCGTACAAAATTTGCCGAACCAGCGATTCCCCGCTTGTCAGGTTGCAGTCGGCCTCCAGCCACATCGCGCCGCCTGCTTCCCAACGCCCTTCGCGGATGCGCTCCTTGATTTTTTCGTAAATCTCGGGATAGTCGTGTTTGATATATTCATACAGCTGCGGCTGGGATTGCAGAAAAATATACTCGGGGTATTTCTCCATCAGGCGAAGCACGGTGGAAAAAGAGCGCGCCGACTTCTCCCGGGTGTGCGTGAGCCGCCAGAGCCAGGCGACGTCGATATGCGTATGGCCGACGGCCGTAACGGTCACGGGGTGGCGGTGTTCAATCGCGGCCAGCCCTTCGTGAAGCTTGTCGGCCGCTTCCTTCACGCTCGCGTAGAACGCCTCCGAACCCGGGCGCGACCAATCCACCAGCAGGAACGCGCGGTCCAGCGCCTTGAGCAGCTCGGGCCGCTCCGGCCGGTCCTCCGCGAGCACGCTGACGGTGCCGAGCACCGCACGGCCGGTATAATACAGATCGTCCGCCGTTTCGTCCAGCCAGGCAAGCTCCGCCCGCTTCAGCTGATGCTCTTGCTCGCGCGGGACGCCTCCGCCTTCCAGACCGGACCACAGACGAAACCGGAGGTCCACGGTCCGGCCGGCATGCTCCGCACCCAGAAACACTTCCTGATGATTGGAGTCCACCCCCTGATAGGGTGCTCCGTTCAGATACAGCAGCGACTCGAAGCCCGAATTGTTGCCGCCGCCCGTCTTTCCGAAATCGAAGCGGCCGACAACGGTGCGGTCTTTCCAGGCAGCGGGCACTTCGGCTTCACGAGACAGCCAAACATACAAGTCGCGGCCTTTCCAGCGGTCGCCCCGGCGCACCGTTTGGCCGCCGTCACCCGCCGGCGCGGAAGTAACGCCGTTGGCTTTCTCCTCATCCACGGCGTACGACCATTCGTCCAGTGCAATCGCATCCCGGTAGCGCAGCTCGGCCAGCTCGTTAATGCGGGCTTTCAATTTGTCCATGGTCCAAAACATGAGGACACCTCTTTCATAACACGTGTTATTTGACGGAAAGGAACACCGCTCTGAGGCGGAGTCTTTCCAGTGCTTCCTTATCTTCCGTTTTCTTTTTGACAGCAGCGGGCCGGAGCATCCGGCTCATGCACTTTCGCCGGGAGCCAGATCGGCCTTCAGCCAATGCTTGCCGCCGCTTTCCCAGGGCGCTTCTTCCGCGATCAGCCGCAGCAGCCCTTCGATGGCTTGCCCGCCCATGCGGGCATAGGGAATCTCCATACTGGACAGCGCCGGAATCAAATAGCGGTTGACGCGCAGCGTATTGTCCGCCGACATGACGAACAGGTCTTTGCCTATCGTCAGCCCCCGTTCGGCTGCCGCCCGGTACAGCCCCATCGCCCCGAACACCCAGTTGGACAAAAAGACGGGCGTGTCGCCGGCAGAGGCGTATTTCGCCAGCAGGTCCGAGAAGGCGGAATCATCCGGCGCGTAAAGCGTTTCCACAAACGGTTCTCCCCCGGCCTGCTTCCGAAAGTCCAGATAGGCGGCCAGCCGGTCGCGCTCGGCCCAGTTCTCCAGCCTGCCCTCCGCCTCCGCGACCCGCACAAATACCGGTGCGCCCGAATGGCGCTCCGTCAAATAGCGCAGGGCATGGCTGACGCTCTCCCGGTAATCGGCCAGCACGGAAGCGATTTGCGGCATATCGGCGTACCCTTCCACCGAGACATAAGGGATGCCGTGACGGGCGACCGCCTCCGCCCAGCTTTCGTCCCGGCAGCTCGTCGCATCAAGGCTTACGATTCCGTCGATTCGGCGCTGCCGGAACAGATCGACAAGACCGGTCCGCCCCTTGCTGCGCGAATCCATCCCATAGATCAGCACATGATAGCCTTTGGCGGCGCATGCCTGCTGCATCCCTTCCAGCACCTGCAAAAACAAGGGATTGGCCATATCGCCGAAAGCGGCAATGCAGCGGCTTTCACCGGTCTTCATGGCGCGGGCCTGCGCGTCCACATGGTAATCCAGCTCGCGCATGGCGGCCAGCACCGCCTCCCGGGTTTCCGCGCTCATGCCGATCCCCTGGGTTCCATTCAGCACCGCCGACACCACACTGCGCGAAACTCCGGCGCGTTTCGCCACATCAAAGCTCGTCACACGTTTTTTCGGCAAGCGACCACCTCACAGGGCTATTATAACACGTGTTATGAAGAGCGCAAGCCTCTATCTTTTCTTCTTTTCCTCCTGTTTTCTGCGCTTGGCCAGCCCTCATGCGAACCGGCCAAGCATAAACGGGAGCAGGCGTTCAAGTTCGCCGCCTTGACGGACATTCTGCGAGGCGGGAAGCCTCACAGGGGCGTTCCGCCGCCTTCCTGTCAGTGAAATTGCACGTCCTCCGCTTTCGTGACGGATATCCGCCGTTCGCGCGTTCCCACGGACTCCAGGGTCAAGTTATGATGCCAGATAATCGCTTCCGCCGGAATCGCCCCGTCCGTGCAGGTGTGCCCGTCTTCCACCAGCACCACCTGAAAGCCCTGCGTTACCGCCGACCGGCAGGTCGTATCCACGCAATAATCGGTCCGTGCGCCCGCAATGACGACCCGGCCGATTCCGCGGCTGACCAGCTCGCCCCGCAGCGATGAACGGTAAAAAGCGTCCGTCGCCTGCTTGGGGATTTCCAGGTCCTTGCGGAAGGCCGCCAGCTCCGGCGTCCACTGCCAGAGTGGAGAGCCCGGCTCCATGCCGCCCCCCGGGATACCCTCGTGACGGATATAAAAGACGGGGACGTTCTCCCTTTCCGCCCTCTCGATCAAACGGCAGATCGTGTCCACCGTTTCCTTGCGCCGGAACGTCCCGGCCAGCGGCCCCTCCTGAACGTCCACCACAAGAAGGGCCGTACGGGGCAGCTCTTCCTCGTCTTCTTCCCAGGCGGCTGCCTCGAAGCGTTCGTCCGGAACCGGGGAAAGCTCCCGGCAGGAGGCCAAAATCCGTTCGCGCAGCGCGCTTTCCGTAAATCCTTTGGAATACAAGCTGACTTCCGCTCCTTTCAAAGCTTTCGAGCGGTCAATGAGCTGTCCAAGGTGATAGCCCGTATGCTCGACGAGGTGATACAGGTGGTGCAGCTGCTCCTTATCCAGCGTTCGTTCGCCTCGGATAAAGCTCTCCAGCACACCCTTCCATTCCTTTAGTCCCGCATCCAGACGCGCGCCGAGCTGCCCGGCGGTTTCTCCGGATGAAGGAAAATACGTTTCAAAGCCCGGCGCCAATTCCTCTTCCCTGCCGCTCAGGCGAAGCACATTTCGGGCGATGTGCTCGATCATATGGCTGACGATGCCGCCGATCGGGTTCGCCCCGGGATAAGGCACAGCCGAAAGCTGCTCCGGCGTCAGCCCCTTGACGGCTTCTTTCAGCTTTCCGGCGTACAGCGCGCACATCCGGTAAAGCGTGATACGCAAAAACTCATCTGAAAAAGCTCCGTTCTTCATGCCTTCATCTCCGTTCGCAGAATGAATCCGCCCATTCCGCAATGGTGTAACTCCAGTATAGCAGTCTCTCGGCAAGCCACCACCCTGTTCATAAATTTGCCGTAAATCGCCGGAAAATCCGAAAAACGGAACGACGACAACCCTGCGGGGAACACGCAAAAAGGAGCCTTTCGGCTCCTTTTTGCAGCGTGCTAATCGCGCAGATACTCGTTCAGATCCTCCAGCGCATTCAGCCAGCCGGACGGCTCCACGCCCATCGCGGCCATCTTCTCCCGGTCCGCCCGGTAAGCGAGAAAAGCAATGCCCGCTTCCAGCGAAGCCCTGCCGTCGGTCCAGGAATCGCCCACGGACAGCCACTCGTCCGGCCGAAGCGCAGGGAACGCGCGCAGCACATGGAGAAACCCGTCCGGATACGGCTTCAGCCGTTTTGCGGTCTCCCGGCCCGCCACGACGGAAAAATAATGCGCCACGCCGTTATGCCGGAGGGCCGCAAGCGCCGCTTCGTTGGCGTTGTTGGTCACCACGGCAAGCTCGTACTTCCCGGACAGCCGCTCCAGCAGCTGCAGTGCGCCCGGCTCCAGTTCCGCATCCTTCATTCCGGCCACTTCGTGCTTCTTGGCGATTTCATAAAGAGCGGCGATTTGCTTTTCCGGCAGCTGCGCCCCTTTCGACGCCTCGCCGATCAAAGTGGAGGTGGTGTGGTTCTCCAGCGCAAGTTCCGCATCCAGGAGCCCTTCGTCCACCAAGTAGCGGAACGTGTCCGCTTTCATCGCTGCAAAATCGATGGCCGATTGGAGCAGCGTATTGTCCATATCGAAAATAATGCCTTTTATGCGTCCCACTTGTGCGTCTCCCCTTATGCGCAGCGGATGATTCCCGCGCTTTGCGCGCTCCCTGCTACGCTTCCGTTATCCATTCCGTTTTCTGCTCGGCGGGCCTGCGGGCTCCTTGCGGCGGCGGCGCGGCCGGGCTTCCCAGATAAACAAGCGCAACCAGCGCATCCGCCTCGCCCAGTCCGAAGGCCCGTTTCATTGCAGGATGATAAAGCGGCCCGCCCGACCGCCAGATCGCGCCAAGTCCTAGCGCGTGTGCGGCCAGCAGCATGTTTTGCACGGCGGCATGGGCGGCCGCGAATTCTTCGATCCGCTCGACGTGCGGCTCGCCGGACGGTGTAACGGCAACGGCGATCACCGCCGGCGCCCGGTACGCTTTAGCGGCCTGCTTTACCCGCGCTTCCTCCGCCCCGGAGCCGGATAAACCGTCCGCGGCGACCTCTCCGTATGCGTCAGCCAGCCTTTTGCGGCCGTCCCCCGTCAAGACGAAGAACCGCCACGGCTCGGTCCGGTGATGGCTGGGCGCCCAGTTCCCGGCTTCCAGCACACGCTCCAATAACGCCCGGGGCACGGGTTCCTCCGTAAACCTGCCCACCGTCCGGCGCGTTACGATCGCTTCAAATGCGTCCACGAGAATCTCCTCCTTTTTACGCTTCTTCCGCAGCAAGCCAGCCGGGTTTGATTTCGTCGGGGGTGTCCCATTTGGACCAGGCGCCCTCCAGCCAGTTGCCCTGATTGTCGCGGAAGTAGAAATACAGCGCCTCCCCGCTCCCGCTGTGGTCCTTCAGCTCGCCGACCTCTACGCCGTTTTGCAGCAACCGCTCCCGGGTCGCCAGGATGTCGGGGCAATAGAGCGATAAAGCGGGAAACGGCCGGCCGTCGACTGAAAAGGCAAGCCGGGCGGCATCCTTGGTTTCAATCAGCAAAAGTGCAATCGAGTGTACATGGGGATGATGCAGGACAGCGATCTCCGCGCCCCGGTCCTCAAAGCGGGCTTGCAGCTTGAAGTCCAGGTGCCGGACATACCAGTCCACCGATTCATCCAGATTGGCCGTCGGAACATATACGTTTCCGATGCGGGTAAAGGAAAGAACCATTTGCAGCAGAGCACCTCCGGTTCGGTTATCGGTTATCTTTACCATCATAACAAAAGACTGCGTACGCGGACAAAAAAACACCCTTCGAGGGAAGGGTGTTTTGGTATCGGCCGGCCTAGCAGCCAAGCTTTGAAATCAGTGAGCCTTCGCCGGACGGTCTGTCCGGCAGTCACGGCAAACACCGTGAAAATCCAGGTGATGATCGATCACCTCGAAGGAATATTCGCGGGCCAGACGCTGCTCCAGGGGCAGCAGCCAGTCCTCCTTGATTTCCTCCACGCGTCCGCATTGAATGCAGACCAGGTGGTGATGATGGTGAGTGTTTGACTCTCCGCGCAAATCGAACCGGGAAACCCCGTCGCGGAAGTGGACCTTTTCGACCACCTGCAGGTCGCTCAACAGCTCCAGCGTGCGGTAAACGGTGGCGAGTCCGATGTCGGGAAACGTCTCTTTGACCTTCAGGTAGACATCCTCGGCGCGCAAATGATCCTCTTCGTTCTCCAGCAGCACCCGCACCGTCGCTTCCCGCTGCGGCGTCAGCTTGTAGGCTTTGGCGGACAATTGGTTTTTGATTTTATCAAGCGTTGTCATCATCGTTTGCGCTTCCATCGGAGTACGTCCTTTCCGAATGCCATCATAATTATATTAAATCTTTTTTTATTATAATTATAATTAAGACAGCTGTAAAGACTTTTCGTCCGCCAGCCTTTCGCCCGGGCCTGCAACCTTTTTCCTGCTTTTTCCGTCAGAGGAGTCGAAACGAAAGACAGTACCGATCAGGAGGAACCCTTATGAACCAACTGCGCAAACTCATTCCCGTATCCGCCGCTGCTTTGCTTGCTTTTTCAATAGCCGGCCAGGCGCTGGCCGCGCCCGGATTTGCCGACACGGGCACCACTCCGGCAGCCGGCAAAATTACCGCTCTTCAGGAAAAAGGCATTGTGTCCGGCTTCAGCGCCTCCGAATTCCGTCCCTCCCAAAGCCTTACCGCTGCGGAAGGCGTCAGCCTCATTGTCAAAGCCTTGAACCTGAATCTCGACACCATGAAGTTTGCCTACCCGCCGAAAGCGAGCGAGTTCTACCCCAACGTGAAGGACGGGGCGTGGTACTCGGACGCCTTTATCAAAGCGTACTACAACGGCGTCCGCTTCCCTGCCGATCTCAATCCTTCCGCGCCTCTGACGAAGGAAGAATTCACGTTTTATCTGATGCAGGGCATCGAAAAAACCGGTCGCATGCCGATGATCAACCTCGTGCCGGCGGAAATTGCGGACGATGCGGAGTTGACGGTCGAGTACCAAGGCGCGGTTCAGCGTGCGCTGCATTACAAGATCGTTTCGCTGGACGAAAGCGCAAGCTTCCATCCGAAAGCGGAAATCAGCCGGGAGGATGCGGCCGCTATGGCTTACAACGCGCTTGAGGTTCTGGAAACGTTCTGACCGAAGCATCGGCTGCTCGGCTCCGAAAACCGCAAGTGATTCACCGGCAATCCAAAAGAACGTGTCAAAACGCCTCCCGGCGGACGTTCGCGCATGCGATTCCCGCGGAGGCGTTTTTTGTTAAGGCGAGAGCAGCGATTACTCGGGAAGCCCTACGCTGTAGCTTCGCATCCGGCCCGGCGTTCCTTCAAAGCTCAGCTTGCCCTCCGCGACCAGACAGCGAAGCCGGTAATTGAGAAACCCGTCCGACAGCCGGCCTTCGGCATGCCCGAGAACCTCGCCGACAACACGGGCCGCTTTGATCAAGCCGCCTCTGGAGCCGCTCAACTTCTGTACGGCTTGCAGGATCGTTTCATCATAATAGGCTTCGTCAACGGTGCGCAAGCCGTTTCCCGCCCAAATCCGAAGGGTCCCCCCTTCTTCCATTAACCTCCGCCAGTCGCCCGCCAGGACGGCGCGTTCCCGCACGTCCAGCGGCCGCACTTCCGGGAGCAGCTCGCGCAGCAGATCAGGTTTGATCTCCCCGGTGGCATGATAGCGGATGCCTGGATCACGTTCATGAAGAAGCCTGGTCGGATTTACCGTATCGACCTCCGTATCGTGCGGCAGCAGGGCGAGCAGCCGGCGCAGCCCGAGCTGCTCCCGGGCCGAATCCCCGCACCAGACGGTAATCTGCTTCCCCTGAAGCCGGGGAGGCCACTCCATCCACTCCAAAGCGGCGCTGTAATCCTCTTCATCCTCCGGCGTCAAACGGCCGGAGTCGATCGCGGTCATCCAGTTCAGCCGGGCTTTCCGTCCCTCCGCATCGTCTTCCCCATGCAGAGGCCCAATGGACAAATCATCACGAAGAGAAACGACCTTTACCTCCGGCGACCGGCCCAGCGCATGCTTCAGCGAACCGGCGGCGGAATCGTCGAAAACGAAGTGAAGCTGCGCCCGGTCCGTGCCCGGAATCGGCGATTCCCGCAAATACGCCTCGTTGCCAAGCGCCCATTCGGTATCGAACATGTGCAGATACAATTTCATGAATTGATGCCGCTCTTCGGCAATGGCGCGCGCCGCCTCGGTATTCATCCGGTCCTTCAGCTTTAGCAGCTTTTCATAAAAGTGATTGATCGACGTGCCCTGTCCGTTCCGGTATTCCGCTTCGGTCATCCCGGCGCGAGGGGGCGTGGCCGGGTCATAAGGAAGCCGGCCTCTTGAGCCCCCGTAAGCAAACGTTCGCGCGATGCCAATGGCTCCGATCGCATCCAGCCGGTCGGCGTCCTGCACGATCCGCCCTTCCGGCGTCGCCATGGGAGCTCCGCCCCCTCCGCCGAATGACATCGTCGACACGATGTCCAGCACGGCCTGGGCCGCCCCGGCTTCGACCGCCGCTCCGTTCAGCCAGCTCCGCACCTTGGCGATCCCCGCTTCCTTGCTGCCCGCCAGCTTCACATCCGCGATGTCGTGAAGCAGCGCCGCCAGCTCGCACAGGAACCGGTCGGCCCCTTCCAGCTCCGCCAGCCGGACGGCTGTCCGGGCAACGCGGACGATGTGCCACCAGTCATGGCCGCTGCTGTCCTTTTCCAATTCCTTTTGTACGTAACGTTTGGCTTGTTCAATAATGGCTGTTTGTTCCGGCGTCATGATTCCTTCCCTTCTCCCGGCGCGATTGGGGCCGAAGCGGCATCCGGAAGAATGCCGGCCTTGCGCAGAGCGTACGCATTAAACGGATTCAAGCCGGGAACGGGCCGGTCCAAAGGGAAATACTTTACTTCCATTCCTTCGTTGTCCATCACCCGGGGAGTGCCTTTCACTCCAACGGCTTCAAAAATCGCCATTACGTTATAGATTTGGTCTCCGTTCGGATAACAATAATACATATCCCGACCGGAAAGCAGGCCGACAAACCGGAAGGCCTCCGCCGTCAAGCCGGCCTCCTCGTACAGCTCCCGCGCCGCGGTTTCCTCCATCGATTCGCCAAGCTCCATCGCCCCGCCGATGGTTCCCCAATCGCCGGTGTCGGTTCTTTTTTGCAGCAGCAGATGCCCATCGCCGTTATACACCAGCACGCAAGCCCCCGCCATAATAATCGGACGGGTGCCCACCAATTCACGCAGTTCGCTTATGTACCCCAACACATGCCCCCCCTTTTCGCCACCTCAGCTGTAGGAGCAGCAGTAGTCCGTCGCTTTTGCCACTTGCAGCTTGAACTTTTCGTTGGCGGGCACCGTAAAGCTTCCTTCTCCCTCGATCGAGAGCCACTCCGTCTCTCCCGGCAGCAGCACCTTCAGCTCCCCGGCCAAAATGTCCATCCGCTCTTCGCTGTCCGTCCCGAATTCGTATTCGCCGGGCAGCATGACGCCGAGCGTCTTGCGGGTGCCGTCCGGAAACAGCACCGTGCGGCTGGAAACCTTGCCGTCAAAATAAAGGTTTGCTTTTTTGAGTACCGTCACATTTTCAAACCGGTCCATGGAATCGTCTCCTTTTCAAATGACGCTTCGTATTTCGCTTCATTGTACCAAAAGCGGGACAAGCCTGTCATTCGGGAGTCCGCCTGGGATCGCGAACAAGCAAAAGACGCCCGGCAGATGCCGGACGCCTCATTCGCTAGCAACGGTCTATTTATCGTTTTTATTCGTCAATGCATCGGGGTCCAGCTGTGAGGCCGGCTTGGCCACCCACTCATCCGCTTCCGGCTCGATGTCGACGCCTTGCTTGATCTTCTTCTTTTCCGCCAGGGAATCGCCTTCGGGATTCAGTTCGTTGCGCGCCAGATCTTCTCTGTGGTCTGCCATGTTCATTTCCTCCTTTTGCGTTGGCAAGAATAATGCGGTAACGTACTTATCCTTACCCGCTACCCGAAGGAACTATTCAGCGGATTAATAAATCTTATTAATCGTCAGCTTGCCACGGCGTCCAATCCGTCATCCGGAGGCGTCCCGCCGTCGGGAGCGACTATCTCCACCAGCAGGCGGTTGGGCAGGCAAATGATCGTTTGCCTCGGCTTGCTGATAAACCCCATCGACATGTCGATTTTGAGGGGCGAATCCGAATAGACCATCCGGATGCCGTTGTCGTATGCCTTCAAGATGTTATGTCCGAATTCGGTCCGGACCTCGATTGTTTTCTCCTGCCCGCCGAGCGGCACCATTTGGTAAAGCTCTCCGTTGACCGATATTTTGGCGTTCCAGGACCCGTTCGCACTCGTTTCGCTTTTGGAAAAGGACATGACGGTCCATAAGCCGAAAAGGAGCAGCAAAGCGCCAAAAAGAAAAAAATCTCCCCGTTTCAGGTTCAGCCATTTCATTGTTGTTCACTCACGATCCCGTTACGTAATCCGGCGGACGTTTCTCACCTCCGCCTTCTTCCGTAATATTTACTATTAGTTCCAATTATACCGAAGCCGTCTCTTTCCGTCAACGTCTCGCGACAAGCTTCGGAAGAGGCGAAAAAGAAAACCCTAAATATGCGTCCCCAAATTTCCGAAAAGAATACTTACAGGCCTTCTATCAAATACGGGCCGTTATCTCGGAGGAGGGGATTTTGTGAACGCGCTTGAAATGCTCATAAAAGTATCGCCTTATATAAAAATGATGATCAAAGAGGACATCATGATCGGAATCGCGGACACCGAAAAATTCCTTTATTACGAACCGTCGGCTGCTATCGATTTTGGCATCAAAGCCGGCGACCCGATTCCTCCCGAAGACCAAAATCTGCGGACCGCGCTTGCCGGCAGCTTCAGCTCTACCCGTCTTCCGGCGGAAATTTACGGCTTGCCGATCAGCGCCATCGCCGTGCCGGTGCGGGACGACAACGGAACCATCATTGGCGCCATCGCCACCGCGCAATCGGATGAAAATATGGTTCTTCTCGAAGGCCACATGAACCGGCTGGCCGGCATCACCGACCAGCTCGTCCAGATGGTGCAAAACGTGGCGGCCCATTCCGAAGAACTGTCCGCCACTTCGGAGAGCATCGTCGAAAATACCCGCCAGGCCGTGCAAAATTCGTCCAGCATCGGCGGCACCATCAACTTTATCGGCGAGATTTCGGCGCAAACCAACCTGCTCGGCCTGAACGCCGCCATCGAAGCGGCCCGGGTTGGCGAGCAGGGAGCCGGTTTCGGCGTTGTCGCCCGCGAAGTCCGCAAGCTGTCCGAAGACACGAAGAACGCCACCCGGCAAATTACCGACGCGCTGAACAGTGTTCAGCTTTCCATCAAGCAGCTGGAAGAGGAATTTTCGCAAATCGCCTCCTCCTCCCACGAGCAGGCGACCATGGTAACGGGCTTTATGGATACGCTGGAGCAGCTCAGCCAGACGAACCAGGACATGAAAGCTTTCGTCGAGGGCTTGCTGACCCACCAGGCTAAAAAATAGGTTTCCGGCATGAAACGAAGAAAAGCGGCTTTGCGGCGCGGGAGCGCAGCCAAGCCGCTTTCCCGTCCCGGACGGTTCACCGCTCGATCTGTTTGACCGTGCCGTCCGAAAAGCCGACGATGACACGGCTGGCCATGCCGATAAAAAGCCCGTTCTCCACCACCCCGACAATCCCGTTTACTTCGTCATGCAGTTCCCGGGGACGGTCGATCTGGCCGAACATGCAGTCGGCAATGTAATTTCCGTTGTCGGTCAGGAATAAATCCCGGCCGCTGCGGCGCAGCTCCGCCCGGCAGCCAAGCTTCTCCAGCCTGCGCACGGTCAGCTCCCAGCCGAAGCGTACAATTTCAACGGGCAGCGGGAACCGGCCGAGCCTCTGCACTTGTTTGCTTTCATCAATGATGACAATCTTTGTTTTCGTGGCGGAAGCGACTACTTTCTCCCTGAGTAATGCCCCGCCGCCGCCTTTGATCAGGTTAAATTCAGCGTCCACCTCGTCGGCTCCATCAATGGTCACGTCGATAACGTCAATATCCGAGAACGTAACGAGCGGAATCTCCCATTCCCGGGCCTGCTCCTCGGTCTTGCCGGATGTCGCGATCGCCCGGATCTTCAAGCCTTCCCGCACCCGTCTGCCGACTTTCTCAATGGCCCAGTATGCGGTGGAGCCGGTGCCCAGTCCGACCACCATGCCGTCCCGCAAATAATCCACCGCGCGCTCCGCGGCCAGCCGTTTCGTTTTCAATCGCTTCACCCCTCTTCATTGTACAAACCCCGCTTCCCTCAAGCAAGAAACGGATATGCAGTCCGACGGGCAAAACCGTTGCTACGTGAATCAGGCTTCTCCGCGCTTGCGCATGCAGTCGCCGATTCGCTTGTCGCATTCGTTGATATGGTTGACCAGCCAGTCGGTCAGCGTCCGGTTCAGCTTGATCGTGGAAAGAACGCTTACCCCCTGGGTCTTTACCGTTTCCTCCAGCTCCAGGACGGTTTTGACAAAAGCCGCATGCTCCTTGCGCTGGCGCTCGTATTCCGGAAATTCGATCCGTTCCATCAGCCGTTCCTCGGAGCCGAAATGCTCCACGGTATATTCCTTCAGAAAGGTCAGCGTTTCGATGATTTTGTCCTTGCCCTGCCGGTTCGTGCAGGCTTCCATGAACTCGTTCAACTTCGCGATCAGCTGCCGGTGCTGACAGTCGATCGTTTCCACTCCGGTTTCGTAAGTATCATGCCACGTAATCATGTTTGTCCACTCCTTGTAATATGTAAAGAGCACTTCGTGAGGGCCCTGCTTTCTAATTTCCACTTTTCCCGATTAAAATGCTGTTACTCTCGTCACACTTGTACCGGAACAATTGTTCTCCTTTCAGTTGACATCTTCTTCCGAAAGCGGTATAGTCAAGGAAACGAGTCGTACGGAAAGCGAGCGAAGCACCTCGCAAGACCGGCCCAGAGCCGCTCTTGTGGGGTGCTTTTGTTATTGGCTCGTCTCCGCGCGCTCCACCTCTTAAGCAAAGGAATGATGGTTGTGACGGAATTCATAAGTTTTCGTAAACGGCGCCGGCTTGTGCTGGCCGTTCTGCTGTCGCTTGCGATGGCTCTCGTCTGCGCGCCGAAGGCGGATGCCGCCAATGATTGGGAGGCCGCTTTGAAAGGAGTTGAAACTGCCTACGATCAGGTCGCCGAATTGGAAACGGACGTGAAGGACGGGGCAAAGCAGATTGCCGGGCTCCGCAAAACCAACAATGAAGCGTTGAAGACCGTTAATACGAGCATTCAGGCCATTGATCGGGGGCTGATTGACCGGCTCAAGGCGGAAGCCGGGCAAACCGAACGGCGGCACGCATCCTTGCTGTCCCAGTATGCCGTTTTCGGGAAACAGGCCGCGGAAGCCCGGAAACGAAAGGATAGTAAAGCTGCGGCCCTGCTGGATCTGCAGCGCAACCGGCTCAAGCCGTCCGCAGACGCGGCGCGGGCCGAGATCAAGGCGAAGAAGGATGCGCTGGCCAAAGCCAAAAAGGCGGCCGCCGCCAAGGGAAAGATCGTGAAGGACGCGCTGGTGCCCGTTCAGACCGCCAAAAAGCAAATAACGGCCGAGAACAAATCCCTTGCCGGGGTGCGGAAAGAGCTTGCTGCCGCAAGCAAGCGTTACCGGACGGCGGTTAAGGAAGGGAATGCGGTCTCCGCATGGTCGGGGCTGCAAGCGATGCAGGCCAATCTGAGCCGCATTCATTCGGGGCAGCTGAAGATGTTTGACTGGGAGCAGGACATCGCCCGCGCGATCCAGTCCGCTGCGGCCAAGCTTCCGAATGCCGGATAAGAGCCTGTTTGGTCGTTTCCTGGCGTTGCGAACGCGTTCATAAAAGGACCGCTTCCACTGGAAACGGTCCGGTGCAGATTCTTATTAAGCTTGTCCCGCCTGAGCGTAATGAAGCCGGCTGTAAATCCCGCCCGCGTTGACGAGTTCCTGGTGCTTGCCCTGCTCGGCAATGCCGTGCTCATTCACCACGACGATCCGGTCGGCTCCCCGGATCGTCGACAGCCGGTGAGCGATCACAAGCGTCGTCCGGCCGGCGGACAGCTCGGCAAGCGATTTCTGGATCGCCAGCTCCGTTTCCGTATCAAGCGCGGATGTCGCCTCGTCCAGAATCAGAATCGGCGGGTTTTTCAGGAACATGCGGGCGATCGACAACCGCTGCTTTTGGCCGCCGGACAGCTTGACTCCGCGTTCGCCGATGATCGTGTCGAGCCCTTCCGGCATGGAGCGGATGACGTCCTCCAGCGATGCGCGGCGGGCCGCCTCCCAAATCTCGTCGTCCGAGGCGTCCAGATTGCCGTAGGCAATGTTCTCCCGGACGGAGCCGGAGAACAGGAAGACGTCCTGCTGCACGATCCCGATGTGCTTCCGCAGCGAAGCCAGCTTAAACCGGCGGATATCGGTACCGTCTATCGTAATGTTTCCTTTGTCGACATCGTAGAAACGCGGCAGAAGGCTGCAAATCGTCGTCTTGCCCGCGCCGGAGGGTCCAACGAAGGCTACGGTTTCGCCGGGCCGGATCGCCAGGTCGATATCCTTGAGAATTTTCCGGCTTTCGTCATAGCCGAAGGAGACGCCTTTAAAGCGGATATCGCCTTTCAGCCCTTGTGCTTCGACGGCATCTGGCGCGTCGGCGATATCGGGCTCGGTGTCCATAATTTCCAGGTAACGCTTGAAGCCGGCAAACCCTTTCGGGTAGCTTTCCAGCACAGCGTTGATTTTCTCGATCGGGCGGAAGAAAATGTTCGAAAGCAGAACAAAGGCCATAAACTCGCCCAATTCCAGCTCTCCTTGAATGAAAAACCATGCTCCGCACATCATGACGAATACCGTTACGAGCCGCATCATCATATAGCTGACCGACATGCTTTTGGCCATGATTTTGTAGGCCAGCAGCTTGGTCTCGCGAAAGTTCCGGTTGTCTACGGCAAAGAGCTTCTTCTCATGCTCTTCGTTCGCAAACGATTGCACCACGCGGATGCCGCCAACATTTTCTTCGATCCGCGCGTTGAAGTTCCCCACGTCCCCGAACAAGCGCCGGTAGGTTTGGGTCATTTTCCGTCCGAAGAAGATGGTCACCCAGGCGATCATCGGAATGATGATGAACGTGATAAGCGCAAGCTCCAGGTTGATGTAGGCCATCAGCGAAAATGAACCGACCAGCGTCATCACGGCGATAAATACATCCTCGGGGCCGTGGTGGGCCACTTCTCCGATGTCGTTCAGGTCGTTGGTGATTCGTCCGATCAAATGGCCCGTCTTGTTGTTATCAAAGAAACGGAACGACAGCTTCTGCACATGCTCGAACATGTTGCGCCGCATGTCGGTTTCAATGTTGACGCCCAGCTTATGGCCCCAGTAGGTCACGATATATTGCAAGGCTGTATTCAGCGCATAGACGGCAAGCAAACCGATGCTGGCCAGAACAATCAGCGGCCAGTCTTGCCCGGGCAGCAAGCGATCGATAAACTCGCTGACCGCAAGCGGAAAGGCCAATTCCAGCAATCCGGCGATAATGGCGCACGTAAAATCCAGAATGAAAAGCCCCTTGTAAGGACGGTAATACGAGAAAAAGCGGCGCAGCATGACAGCAACAACTCTTTTCTTTGATGTTGGTTTCCTTTGGCAATGATAATGCATTGAGAACATTGTTATCTTAGCACAAGTTCTTAAGCGGTGAACAAGAAATTTTCCTTATCAACCAGAAAAGCCATCCCGGGCGGCATAAGGATGCGCCCGGAAATGGCCTTTGCAGTTGCGAAACGATTCCCTTTCTGTATCTCGTCTCAGGATTCCTCAATGGGTTCCCATTCTCTAGTAAAAAGCTCAAACTTGATTGTCATCGGTTTGCCGCCGGAGAGTACGTTTCCGTACAGGTACCCTTCATTATAGCCGCCCATGATCCATTCGTCCTCTCCCGGTTCAAACCCGTTCTCGGCAAGGAACGGTTTTGCCAATTCGGCCAGTCGGTCGAGGTATTCGTTCCCATTGGTCAGCGCAGTCAGATCAGGCGCTTCCGGCAGAAGGAAATTCGTCTGCGGCATTCCGGAAGTACCATCGTATACTGTGCCAGTCCAGGAATTAACATAATAATCCTGTCCGTTTGCTTGGGGGTCGGACGGGCGGGAGGAAAAGCGGTACTGGTCGCCTTCCTTGACAACCTCCCAGCCTTCGATGCCTAGCTTCTCAGCCATTAAAGCTTTCACTGTGTTTTCATCCAGCGGAAGCTCCTCCATCTTCTCTTGCTGCACGGGGGTTGCCGTCAGATTGCGGATGGTCAAGTCGGTTCCATATTCCGCTTCCAGCAGGAAGGCATCCCGCTCGGGTGAGATTCTACCGGTGACTTGAACCTTGATCCGTCCGTCCTTCACCTGGTAGATGAGTTCGGAGCCAAAATCAACGTCATCATACCAGTAGGACCCGCTGCTTTCACGCGCAACCGCACCCGTTTCTATGCCGCCAATCTTTACATAGGCTTGAATCTGTCCGTTCCGCCTCGTAACAGCGGTTTTAACCTGTTCATTGACTGCAACAAGCGGATGCTGCACCGGGAGCTCTTCAAGCGTCTCGGAATCCAGCACATGCAATTCCTGCAGTTGGACACCAGGGCGATACGAGGAGGTCAAAACGATCACCGTGTCCTTCCTGCCGTCTCCGGTAACGTCGGCATGCGTAACCATAGGGAGAACGCTTGAATCGGCAACCGATGGCCAAGGAAAGACGGCCTGCGCCGAATGGTCGGCGCTTGTTACCGTCACCGATTGAAACAAGTTTCCGGCGGCATTCCGGTTTTCCACAAGCACGATCGGCCCTTCGCCGACTTGGTATGAAACGGAATGCGGAGCGGGCGGGATATTTATCTGTTCACCTGTTTTGGTTTCCCCGCCGAACCTGACCTGCGTTAATGCGCATCCGCTGACTACAACCAATGCGGCAAAGCCTATCGTCAGCTGATAGAAACGAGGTTTCCTGTTGGCGGAAATCATGACGATCCGTCTCTTCAGTTCTTTTTTGCCGCCCGACATTCCGGCGGCTCCCGCAAGCTGCGTCGGGCGTTTCATGTTCTCAAGCAGCCGGATAATGGTCATGGCGTAGGCATGCGACTCTTCCGGCCGGACATGCTTGAGAACAAGCGCATCACAGGCGATTTCTTGATCTTCCCGCATCTTGCGGCCGGTTATCCAGAGCAGCGGATTAAACCAATGCGGCGCCAAAAGCAGCGTCATCAGCCAGTTAGCGGGCACATCCCGCCGCTTCACGTGAGCCAGTTCATGCAGGAACAAATAACGCAGCGACGCCGGATCAAGTGTTTGCAGCACATGGGTCGGAATCAGCAGCCGGTTACGAATGATCCGGAATAGGCTTGGCGTTGAAACCAGATTCGTTTCCGTAAGCACGATCGGCCGGTGGATGTTCATTTCTTCTTTGCATTGCTCGAACAGTCCCAGTACGGAGGAATCCGATATGGCCGGCTCCTTCCGCAGCTTCCAGGCAAACCGAACGTTGCCCGCCAGTGTTAAGGAAAGCACGGCAGCCGTTCCAGCCAACCAGACAGCCGCCGCGATCCCCATCCAATCCGTTTGTACCGTGCCATCCGCACGGCGATCTGTAACGGAGAGATTGGAGGACTTGGTTTCCGTAGCTTGCGGTTTGGAGCCTGCCGGAGTCGCAATCGTTCCTTCTTCGGATAAGCCGGGAGGTTCCGGCAAGACAGTGGAGGATGAATCCGCCCCGATTCCTGCGCCAGTGCCGGGAAGTTCGATAGACAGAAGAGTCATCGTCCCTTTTGCAAAAGGCTCCGGAAGCCACGGCAGCAGCAGCCGAAAGCCCAGAACAAACCAGAGCAAATATGTCCACCGGGGAGGCAGCTTCCCTTTCCCCGCAATCCGGATGGCCAGAATCAGGAACAGAAGAACGCTCGCAAAAGCCGTTGCGACAAGCACTGACCGAAAGAGCTGTTCCGCAAACGGGATCATGACAGGTCAGTCCTTTCTCTCATCCAGAAGACGCCTCAGCTCCTCGATGTCTTCATCGGTCAGCTTCTCTTCCTTCAGAAAATGAACGAGCATCGGTTTCATCGCGCCACCGGAAATCCGTCTCAAAAACGACTTGGTTTCCGATACTACACAAGCTTCTTCTTCAACCAAAGGAAAGTACGTGTACACCCGGCCTTCCTGGTTATACCCGATGGCCTCCTTTTCGGTCAGACGCTTGATCAGCGTGCGGACGGTTTTCGGGTTCCACTCCTTGGTTCCTTCCAGCGCGGCGATAATATCCCCTGCTGCGAGCGGCGACCTGGACCAGAGCACCTTCATGACCTCCCACTCCGCTTCCGTAATGTTTGGAACGCTTTTTCCCATCGGCACCCCTTCCTCTATTTGTACTTTGATTACAGCTGTAATCAACTTCTTTTTAAAGATTACAACTGTAGTCCTGAAAAGTCAACAGGCAGCAGTTAATTTATTCCTGGAAACGCTCCGCCGAAGCGAAGCGTTTTGATTTGAAGCATCTTGTAATCTCCCTTCTCATTTGACCGGAGCCGCATCAAAAACAAGCTTGATGTAATAACGGGATTCCCAGGAATCCTCCGGTGTCATCCCGATCTGGGATTCCAGAACCCCTTCGTCCGCATCATTGTAATGGACATCAATGCCGATGCAATCTCCCGCAGCCGCTTTGAATTTTTGATAAACCTTCCTGTTGGTATCGGGCAGCTTCTCCACCTGCGTAATATCCACGGCGGCTTCATAGATGTACCGGTTTCCGTCATGAATCACCTTTACTTCACTGCTCGGGCTGTCCTGCAATGCCTCTCCGCCAGGACCGATAAGCCAGCTCTTCACCTGCTGGTGCGGGTTCTTTCCATTTCGCGTATAATCAAACGTCAGCTCCAAGCTGTCTTCCTGCCACAACCGCCCTGTTCCTGGGTAAAGGTGCTGCAATTTGTCGTCCGTGATGACAGCAGCTATGTAAATGCGTTTCGGGTCGTTCTCATTCCACCCGATCCGAATGTCGCCGGATGCGTCAGCCGCGGACGGCAGCGGGCTGATTTTCGATTGATCCAGCGGCGCTACGGTCGAATCGCCCCATTCGTCCAAATTGCCGTCGACTTTGAGCGCGACCTGCTTGGCCATATACTCCTTGCTGACAGCCGGTTCGTCCTTTTTAAGGGCCCTTGTGTACGGCTCTCCTGTCACCTTGGGATACAAAAATGCAGTAATCGTCTCATCCAGTTCGGAAAAATAATCGTTTACCATATGACCCGCGTGTTTAATCGGATGGAGGGTATACGGAACATCGGCCGCTTTCAATTGAGAGGCCAATTCTTTTGCCAACGAATAAGGCAGCGTGGCGTCGCTCGTCCCGTGAATGAGCAAGGCGGGCGGGTCGGTTTCCGCGGCTTTCCCCATGCTGAACGGGGTGCCGGACATACTGATCACCGAGAATATACTGCTTTTTGGCCAGTTTGCCGTTTCTCCATCCTTGTAGACCAGGTTGAGCGCCGTTATCGCTCCCGCCGAATGACCGGCCAAGCCGATGCGCGTTTTGTCTATTCCATATGTATCACTATGAGCGATCAGCCAGGCGACGGCTGCCGAAGTGTCTTCCGCGGCACTGGCGATGGCGCCTCCCCAATCCGACTCCGGGTCCTCGCTCAAGCGGTAATTGATGGCGGCGGTCACATACCCCTTTTTCGCAAATTCCCTGGCAAGCTTGGTGACAAAACCGTAATCCTTCGTGCCGCTGCTGAAGCCGCCGCCATGAATCCAGACAATGGCCGGACGATTTTTCTCCGTATCGTTCGCAGGCTGATATAGGTCCAGCTGCCATCGCACTGCTTCTCCTTTCTTGCTGCCTTCATCCGTATAATAGGGAATGTCGCGTTCAACCTGCACTTCGGGAAAAATCGGGTCCGCATACCGGAGCGGTTCCGTGTTTTGCGAAGGCTCGGGCTCTTCAGCCGTCGAAGAAGCGCAGCTTGTCAAAACCAGACATAAGAGAAGCACAAGCGGAATGCCTTTTAATCTTGCCATTAACGTCCTTCCTTTCCCTTTCATTTTTAGCCGGATTGGCGCAACAGCTGTCGGCAGCCGTTGCCTGCCGGAAAACTCCCGGCGTTATTCAAGCTTCAACAGGTTTGATCAGGCAATTCTGTATTTTATTTCAATACTTATGTGATAAATTCCTCTTTTTTTCGCGACCGCTTGAACCGCTTTTCACAAAAAAAAGCCGCGGAATCTGCGGATTTGAAATGCGCGCCGCGACAGCAGCCAGCTTCAATAAGCGAAGGAATGCCTATGAAAAAAAAACGCTCCAAAAAAGTCCGGCCCACCCGCTTAATAAGAGCCGGATGGGCCGGAGAAGCCGTATTCCTTAGAAGCTTTAAGCGCTGCCGGCCTCCGTCAAATAACCCCGGAGAGACAGCCACTCCTTCTTGAGCAATCCGAATGCGCACTCGTCGTAATAAGTTCCGTTCCGGTAAACAAACGCCCGGTTGATTCCTTCCGGTTTGAACCCGATGCGTTCATAAAGCTTGGCCGCTCTCTCGTTAAAGGAAAAGCACCCCAAGTAAACCCGGTGCATGTTTAATTCCAAAAAGGCAAAGTCGATAAATAGCTCCAATGCTTCGCGGCCGTAACCCTGCCCCCGTTCGGCGGGTCCGGCTATCGACAACCCGATCATCAAATTCCGGTTGCGCGGATCGACGCTGTTGGCGTTAATCACACCGAGCAGCGTACCGTTTTTTTTGCGAATGCCGAAAAGGAGGGAGCCTTTTATGCTGTGATAATCATTTGCGCTTTGGGTCATCTTTCGGTAGGAATCACGATTTGAGGGAGCGGCCGCGCCAAGCGCCGCGAATTGCTTTTCGTCCGAGGAAAGGTTCCACTGGTACAGAAGCTCTGCATCCTCTTCCGCCAAAGAGGTCAAGTCCACTTTTTCTCCAATCAAGAGCCGTTTCCCCGGAGAAAGAAGGACAGACGGTTCTTCCTCCGCATAGGAGCGGTCGGGTTCAAGAGCTCTTGCCCGCTCGGCAGCGGCACCGGCCAGGAAGTCTTTTTTCAGCATGCCAAGCTGATGCACCGACTCGTATTTTCCGCCTGCAAAATAATGCTCGCGCAAGCAGAGCTCCCGTCGGAACCCGGCCTCGCGGAACAGCTCCAGCTGCTCGTGCTGCGTTTCCCGCAGCAAAACATTCAGCTTGTTGTAATTCAATTCCAGAAAACAATACCCGCACGCCGCCCGAAGAGCAGACGCTCCGTATGCGGCTCGGAAATCCGGAGAGAACTGAACCCGCAGGTTGGCAAACCCGCAGCGCGGAAAGGCAAAATCAAACGCAAATGCCGCGACCGGGCCAAGGGCTTCGGCTTCAACCACATACAAACCCGCCGCTCCATCGGCTTGTCCGATTTGCTGGCGGATTCGTTCCGTGCGGGCGGCATGCGACAAGTCCGCCGTCGGCAGCTCAGGCGCCTGAAAAACCGGACCGCAAACGGCTTTCCACCGGGCAATGCTTTCGGCATCCGCCGAATCAGCCAACCTTATTGCAAAGGATTCCATGTACAACCCTCCTGTATGTAATTAGAGACGAGGCTCTACCACCAGCCAGGTTTTTCCCACTTCGGGGTCCTGAAAATGGCGGACGGGAAAGGAAAACGTCAGCTGTTCCGCTTTCATGATTTTGCGGAAGCGCCATTTGTCCCGCATGGAGCAGCCCACGATGGCCAGCTTCGCCACGCGATCCTGAATGCGGCCCAGGTGATGGACAAATTCGGTCCATACCTCTTCGGTCAGACGGGTTTCATAGAAATCAACCCAGACGTTTAAGGCTCTGGGCTGCTGCTTCACAAAAGCTTCCTCCGCCTGCATTATGGCAAAGAAACCTTCCCGGTCCTCATGACGGCTCCCGTACTTCAGACAATGGAGCTCGCCGCCTTTATAGTAATAAGGGAAAATCGAGCCTCCCGGAGATTTCCGAATGCTCATCGAAATGGCCTCCCGCTCATTAAATACCTTGTTCTGTATTATTTCGTCCTATAAAGACAAATCCCTTTTTCTTCCGCATGTGTTCCTATCTATATTAAGCCACGCTTAGGTCTCGCATCCTCTCGCATTTGGGCGAGTCCTATTGTCGATTTGCATAGTTAGTGGTATATTTTACTTAAAACACACATGTGCTTACATATTTTTTCAAAGGAGCTTTACATAAAAACTGCCTAAGAAAAGGAGGATTGAGATGGCCATCTTTTGCGAGGCTGTACAACAGGAAGCTGAGCAGAAAATTCGCAACCGGATTTTGAGCGAAATCGAGAAACAGGATGAAACGCTCGGCCGTTTTTCCAAACGGACCGGCATTAACCGCGGCTCGTTGAGCGCTATTTTTGACCGCACCCCCACCAAAGCCATCCCGATCGCCCTTCTGGAGCAGATTGGACAAGCGCTATCCATGCCGAAGGATTGGCTTTATGCGGAATACGTAGAGGAGTGTTTTCACTCCGGGAAAATCCATTGGAGACGGATCAAAGCGTTCCTGCTCCGCTGCGTTGCGCTCGACCGGACCGAACTGATCCGGCGCGTGCTGTTTAAGGTTTTGGAGGAGCCGAACCGGCTTCACGAAATCTTTGCGCTCGGCGAGGAATTGTTCGCAGCCGGCAAACGGAAGGAGTCCATCCCCTTCTACGAATGCGTGGTCGAAAACGAAATCAAGCAGCATTCGGAGCGCATGGCAATTAGCCAATACAAGCTGTTCCGCGCCCGCCTCGGCGTCGACCTGGAAGTCAACAAGGAAGCGGCCTTCCGCTTCGCCCCCTTCCGCAACCGGCTTCCGGAGCATTATCAGCTGGATGGGCTTTTGCAGTTGGCGAATGTGTATTATTTGTTGCAGCGCTGGGAGGAAGTAATACAAATTGCAGAAGAGTTGCATGCCGTTACGCTTATTTTCATGCATCAGCAAAAAGAATGTGCCAAGCGAAATAAGTATCATGAAAATTTATTTACTCCTGAGAGACAGTTGGTACTTTATTATGGTCAAAGCTTTCTGCTTAAGGGAGTAGCGTTAGAACGACTAGGCAATTATGATCAAGCACTTACATATACATATCACTATAAAGATCTAAAAGGGTTCCCTAATTTAAACGATGAGGGAAATAAAGAAGTCGAAAAGTTCACGATGTACGCTTGTGCGAACGAGTTATACTTACGTATCCTAATGGGGCAATTCGAGCGTTTGCCTGATTACGTAAATTTCCTTGATAATCATCCTTTAGAGATAATGCCCGGTCTCATTACAATTTTAGAAGCAGCCAATAAATACGACGTACATGTAGATGAAGTGATTACCCATTTTGAAGAAACATTACAGGCACCTATGACACATCTAACGCAAAATGAAGTATACCCATATCCATTTACATTGGACCAAGCGGCTAGTTTGTTCCATCAGCTGACTATATACTTTTTTAATCAGGAGTCTTTTCAAAAAGGAATTGACTATCTGCTTCAAGCTTTGCGCACTTCAATTATAGTCAATAACAAGGATCTTATTATCGCTTGCACAGCATGGTTTGAACAATATCGAATAAAAGCTTCGACGAATCAAAAAGACGAATACAGGTCTATTCTGAAGGAGGTGTTAACTAATGAGCAAATGGGTTCTGTCAATATTCCTAGCAACAATGATTAGTTTTGGCACTATTGCTCCATCTTCCCCTGGGTCTGTGCCACCTGGCACAAGCACGGTTACTGCTTTAGCTCATGGAGTAGGCACCTAACAGCATGGTTTAAAAGATAATAATCTTCTAAAAGGTTAAGCAGCGTGATCATTTTGCATGCTTAACCTTTTTCTATTATTGTGCAGACCTTTTCGGTTTTTTGCGAGCTATAGTTATAGTAAAAATTATTGCAATCGTATCTGAACGTTGACTCTTAGATAAAACTTAATCTGTCTTCGTTTATATTTCATTTATTTTTCTATAAAGTGTACAAAAAATCAATTAGCAGGAGAAATGTACTGTTTGGTCCTTGTTTTTTAGGAAGGAGGTCCTTCCCTTGTTTGTGCAAAAGCAGGAACAAACAGTTAAGAGTCTAGCAGATCACATCTTGAACGAAATTCTAGAACAAGGCTATACATTAAGCAGTTTCGCTAAAGTGGCTGAGATCAACCGAGGGTTGCTGAGTGTATCATTGGATAAGTTTCCGCCCAAATCTATGTCCATAAACCTTCTTG